>CAYUYI010000007.1:0-19024 GCA_964448995.1 uncultured Propionivibrio sp.
CGTTGGTGAACGACAGGGTGTGCGGGCCGACTTCGCGCTGGTTGATCAGGCACTTCTTCGATTCATGCACGAATTCGATCGGGTCCTCGACCGTCAGAATATGGCCGTGTTCGTTTTCGTTGATGTGATTGATCATCGCCGCCAGCGTCGTCGACTTGCCGGAACCGGTCGGGCCGGTGACCAGCACGATGCCGCGCGGGTATTCGGAAATGTCCTTGAAGATTTTCGGACAGTTGAGTTCCTCAAGTGTCAGCACTTTCGACGGAATGGTCCGGAAGACGGCACCGGCGCCACGGTTCTGTACGAAAGCATTGACCCGGAATCGCGCCAGATTGGGAATCTCGAAGGAGAAGTCGCACTCGAGATTCTCCTCGTAGTGCTTGCGCTGGCCGTCGTTCATGATGTCATACACCATGGCGTGAACGTCCTTGTGTTCCATCGCCGGCAGGTTGATGCGGCGTACATCGCCATGAACGCGAATCATCGGCGGTAGTCCCGATGAAAGGTGCAGGTCGGAGGCTTTGTTCTTGACGCTGAAAGCCAGCAGTTCGGTAATGTCCATCTGGGTCGTCCTCTGCGTGATCGGGCGCGGTGCTATACTTCCGGCATCCGGAAAATCCGATTATGACTACAATCTCCGCCAACCTGCAAGCCGTCTTGACGCGTATCGATGCCGCTGCCCGGTCTTGCGGACGCAACCCGGCGGAGATTGCATTGCTGGCCGTCAGCAAGACTTGGCCGGCGGACGATGTGTGTGAGGCTGCCGCCGCTGGCCAACGTGCCTTCGGTGAAAATTATGTTCAGGAGGGCGTGGCCAAGGCGCAGGCCCTGGCGGCGCTGGGCCTCGAGTGGCATTTCATCGGGCCGTTGCAGAGTAACAAGACGCGTGCGGTCGCCGAGACTTTTGCCTGGGTGCATTCGATTGATCGACTGAAAATTGCCCAGCGCCTTTCGGAGCAGCGTCCGGATGATCTGCCGCCGCTGCAGGTCTGCCTGCAGGTGAATGTCAGTGACGAAAATAGCAAGAGTGGCGTCGGTCTTGACGACGTGTCTGTCGCGGCGCACGCCATTGCCGCGCTGCCTCGGTTGCGTCTGCGTGGCCTGATGGCGATCCCGGCGCCGACAGACGATATTCACGCGCAGCGTCGGGCGTTTCGCGGCCTGCGCGAGGCGTTCGAGCGTTTGTGTCGCGAAGGCCTGCCGCTTGATACGTTATCGATGGGGATGTCGCACGATCTTGAAGCGGCGGTTGCCGAAGGCGCGACCTTGGTGCGTGTCGGTACGGCGATATTTGGAGAGAGAACCCGAACATGAAAATCACGTTTCTCGGTGGCGGCAATATGGCCACGGCGCTGATCGGCGGCTTGCTCAACAAGGGTTTCATGGCCGATGACATGGTGGTCATCGAGATCAATGAAGAAAATCACAAGCACCTGCGGCGACGCTATGGGGTCAGTTGCGTTGCGGCGCCGACCCCGGAGGCACTGAGTTGCGACGTGTTGCTGCTGGCGGTGAAGCCACAGCAGTTACGCGGGGCGTGCGCGCCGCTCGCGCCGATGCTGCATGAGCAGCTGGTCATCAGTATCGCGGCAGGTATTCGCCTGAGTGACCTTTCGCGCTGGCTGGGGGGATACGAACGGATGGTGCGGGCCATGCCGAATACACCGGCGCTGATCGGTGCGGGCGTTACCGGCATGTTTGCCCTGCCGATGGTTTCGGAGGCCGAACGATTGGGGGCGGAGCGTGTGTTGCAAGCGGTCGGTTCCACCCTCTGGGTCGCCGATGAGACACGGATCGACGCAGTGACAGCCATTTCAGGCAGTGGCCCGGCTTACGTCTTCCTGCTGATCGAGGCCATGCAGCAGGCCGCCAGTGAAATGGGATTCACGCCGATGCAGGCGCGCCAGTTGTCGATCGAAACGGTGCTTGGCTCGGCCAGGTTGGCGCTCGGTTCCGAAGAAACGGCGGCGACCTTGCGCGAACGTGTGACCTCCAAGGGCGGGACGACGGAAGCTGCGCTGTCCCTCATGGGCCAGCGTGGTGTCAAGGAGGCGATTGTCGCGGGGGCTCTGGCCGCCCAGGCGCGCAGCCGCGAACTCGGCGATCTCTTGGGGAAAGAAGAATAAAGCGGGACGGGAGCCGACGCGACGGCCGGTGCTGCACGTTGCAGCGCCGCAGCGGGGCGGTTTGCCTGCCGATACGATGAATTTTCTGACGGTTTTCAGGGGCGGTAGATGCTGACGCGAGTGTTTCTTTTTCTCTTGGATTCGGTGGCCGGTTTTCTTTGCGGCGCATTGCTGTTGCGCTTTTTCATGCAGGCGTTCCGCGTTTCTTTCGCCAACCCGCTCGGCCACTTTGTCGTCCAGCTGACCAACTGGATGGTTGTCCCGTTGCGACGCGTTCTGCCGGGTATCCGTGGTTTCGATCTGGCTTCGCTGCTTCCGGCCTACCTGTTGCAAGTGTTGGTGCTGGTGGCCCTGATCGGGTTGCGTGGCGGTCTCTATCTGAGTGTGCCGGGGATGCTTGTTGCATTCATCTTCGGGCAGGCGCTGATGGCAACCCTGCGCCTCGCGATCTATCTGATGATCGGTGCGTTGGTCGTACAGGCAGTCCTGTCCTGGATCAATCCCTATTCGCCCTATGCGCAGCCGGTGAGCCAGTTTACGCGCCCGCTGCTGGCGCCGTTGCAGCGCTTTATTCCACCGCTCGGCATGATCGATCTGTCGCCGCTGATCGCCATTCTGCTGCTGCAAGTGGTGTTGCTCTTCCTCTAAATGACCTGGTTGCAGGTACGCCGCGAGGGGCTTTCCCTGACCCTGCATATCCAGCCGGGGGCCAGGAAGACAGAAGTCGCCGGACCGCACGGCGATGCGCTCAAAATCCGTCTGGCGGCACCGCCTGTCGATGGCAAGGCCAACGCGGCTCTCATCGAGTTCCTCGCTGACCGACTCGGCGTGGCCAAATCCACCGTTGTATTGAAAAGTGGCCAAGCGTCGCGACGCAAGGTGGTCGAAGTCGTCGCCAGCGAAGCGTTCGTGCGTGAGCAACTGCTGGGAGACCGGTCGACCTCGCCGGGTTGCGCATCGTGCCGTCCGATCTGATTCTGCTGGTTGTTGGCGCGGTTGTCGCAGGATTCGTCCAAGGGGTATCGGGATTCGCCTTTGCCATGGTGGCAATGTCGTTCTGGGCGTGGGGGCTCGATCCCAAGTTGGCCGCCGTCATGGCCGTTTTTGGCTCGCTCACCGGGCAGTTGGTGGCGGCATTTTCGGTCAAGCGAGCGTTGAAGCTGAGCACGCTCTGGGCGTATCTGGCAGGGGGACTGGTGGGGATTCCCCTCGGTGTGTTGGTCCTGCCCGTCCTCGATCCGAACGTGTTCAAACTGGCCTTAGGTCTCATCCTTGTGGTGTGGTGTCCGCTGATGCTCCTGAACCGGCTATGCGGACACATTGCCTGGGGTGGTCGTCTGGCTGACGGCATTGCCGGTTTGCTCGGTGGTTTCATGGGTGGGCTGGGCGGGATCACCGGTGCCATTCCGACGCTGTGGAGCACGCTGCGCGGCCTCGACAAGGCAGAACAGCGGGCCGTCATTCAGAACTTCAACCTAACGACGCTGGCGGTGATCTTTGCCGCTTACATCGTGACCGGCGTCGTTACGGCCGAAATGGTGCCGTTGTTGCCGGTGGTTGCGCTGGCATTGTTAGTTCCCGCACGGATCGGCGTCCGCGTTTATGCGCGGTTGAGTCAGGACGTCTTCCGAAGGATGGTCCTCGTGTTGCTGACCGTGTCGGGTGGCGCCATGTTGTTCGCGGCGCTGCCGAAATTGATGCGTTAATTCCGATGGTTGGCACGCCACGTCAACCCCAATTACATACGTGCGTGCTTGTATGTAATTGGGGTTCACGCTAGAATGACGTCGGTTGTGCGGCGAATGGGGTGCAGCCGTCAGGAGAGCGATCATGGTCAGAAAAACCAAGGAGGAAGCGCAGGAGACTCGAAGCGCGATCCTTGATGCTGCGGAACTCGTCTTCAAGGAGAACGGCGTCAGCCGCACGTCGCTGGCCGAGATCGCCACCGCTGCCGGTGTGACGCGCGGGGCGGTTTATTGGCATTTCAAGAACAAGGCCGATTTGTTCGATGCCATGATTCAGCGGGTATTCGGCATGATGGAAGAGAAGCTGGCCGAACTCCAGTGTGATACGGATGCGAATCCGGTGGATTCGCTGGGCGACCTGGCGCGGCATTTTGTCGATCGCGTCGCGAACGATCCCCGCTATTTCCGGTTGCTCGAAATATCCTGGCACAAGTGCGAATATGTCGGAGAAATGGCGCGCAGTCGCGACAAGCACCTCGAATGCGGCAACCGTTACTTGTCGTTCAGCGAGGAAGTGTTCCAACTGGCCAAGGCGCGCGGCTATTTGCCGGCATCGCTTGATTCGCGCCAGGCGGCGATTGGCTTGATGGCGGTCGTTGATGGCCTGATCGTGAATTGGACGCTCGACCCCAGTGTCTTTCCCTTGGCGAATTACGGTCCGGCCATCATCAATACCTATTTGACCGGATTGCGGATGGTTTCCGACGGCGAAACAAAGAGACCGCGGCGTTCCTGAGCACGGGGCGAACAGCCCGTGTCACTGAACGAAGCGCTGTGCTCGGTCTCGTTCAGTCGCAAACACTTGGGCTCATCCTGCGATGACTTCAATGACGTCCGGATTCAAGCACCGAAAACGAGGTGTCCGTCGACCAGGGTTGCGACGACGCGCCCGGTCATTTCGATGCCCTCGAACGGAGTGTTCTTGCCTCGGCTTTGCAGCCCTTCCGGGCTCACGCGCCAAGTGGCCGCCGGATCAAAAATACAGATATCTGCGGGGCTCCCCGGCGTCAATGAGCCAGACGAGATGCCGAGAATGGCCGATGGGTCACAGGTGATGCGCGCTAGCGCAGTGGCCAACGGCGTGCGGGTTTCCTCTGCCCAGCGCAGGGTCAGCGGCAGCAGCAGTTCCAGCGCGCTGGCGCCGGGAAGCGCTTCGCCGAACGGCACTTGTTTGCCGTCCTCGCTCAACGGCGTGTGATCGGAACACAGTGCCGCGACACCGTCGCGGACCGCAAGCCGCAGCGCATTCTGGTCGTCTTTGGCACGCAATGGTGGCGTAAAGCGGGCGTGACTGTCGAAGTAGCCGATGTCGTTTTCGGACAGATGCAGGTGATGGACGCTCACATCGCACGAAACGGCGAGGCCGGCGGCCTGCGCTTCGCGGACGAGCGCGACGCCGGCGGCTGACGACAGGCGCATCAGGTGCAGACGCACCCCGGTGCTGCGCGCCAGCTGCAATGCCGTAGCAATGGCGACGGTTTCAGCGCTGACGGGAATGCCGCCAAGACCGAGCCGCGAGGCGACTTCTCCGTCGTGGGCAACGCCGTCCCGGGCCAGATAATGGTCTTGTGGCTGCAGATGCAGCGTGACACCGAGCGTAGCGGCGTATTGCATGGCCCGCAACAACACTTGCGTGTCGATCAGCGGACGCTGTGCCTGGGAAAAGGCAATGCAGCCGGCTTTACGCAAGGTCGCAATTTCTGCCAGCTTTTCGCCGCCAAGGCCTTGGGTCAGCGCGCCGATTGGATACACGCGCGCGAGCCCGACAGCTTCGCTGCGGCGCACGATACGCTCGACGAGGCCGGCCTCATCGAGCGGCGGGCGCGTGTCGGGCGGGCAGGCGAGCGAGGTGATGCCACCCGCGACCGCCGCCGCGAGTTCGGGTTCGACTGCACCCAGGCGTGCCGAAAGGTCGACCAGCCCCGGGCAGACGACGCGGTCGGTGGCGTCGATCACGCGGGTAGCCGAAAAGCCGTTCGGTGCCGAACCGATCGCCGCGATGCGTCCCTCGGTGATGTAAAGATCGGCACGCTGGTCGAAACCGTTTTTCGGATCGATGACGCGGCCGCCGACGATGTGGATCGAGGTGTTGTTCATGTCAGTTCCCAGCCAGAAGACTCATCACGGCCATGCGTACGGCGATACCAAAGGTCACCTGAGGCAGAATCACCGATTGCGTTCCGTCCGCGACTTCGGAAGCAATTTCAACGCCCCGGTTCATTGGGCCTGGATGCATCACGATCGCATCGGGTTTGGCCAGTGCCAATGTGTCGGGCGTGAGACCGTAACATTTGAAATATTCGGCAGCGGAGGGCAGCAGTGCGCCATTCATCCGCTCGTTCTGCAAGCGCAGCATGATGACAACGTCACAGTCTTTGATTCCGGCCCGCAGGTCATGAAAGACGCTTACGCCCATCTTTTCGATGGCAGTCGGGAGCAAGGTTTGCGGCCCCACCGCACGGATTTCGGCCGTGCCGAGCGTTTTCAGCGCATGGATGTCGGATCGGGCGACGCGCGAATGCAGGATGTCACCGACGATGGCCACCTTCAGTTGCGAGAAATCCTGTTTGTAGTGACGGATGGTGTACATGTCGAGCAAGCCTTGCGTCGGATGCGCATGGCGGCCGTCACCGGCGTTGACGACATGGACTTCGGGGCGGCCGGTGCGGCGCAGGTGCTCGGCGATCAGGTAAGGAGCGCCGGAGGCGCTGTGACGGACCACGAACATGTCGGCGTGCATGGCGACGAGGTTGTCGACCGTATCGAGCAGCGTCTCACCCTTGGCCGTCGAAGAACGGGCAACATCGAGGTTGATGACGTCGGCGGAGAGGCGCTTGGCAGCGATCTCGAACGTGGTGCGGGTGCGTGTCGAGTTCTCGAAGAACAGGTTGAACACGCTTTTACCGCGCAGAAGCGGTACTTTCTTGACGCTACGGTCGGAAACCTCCAGAAAGCTTGCGGCGGTGTCGAGGATGCGCACCAGTGTCTCACGAGGCAGATCTTCGGTCGTGAGCAGGTGTGTGAGTTGGCCGTGGGCGTTGAACTGGGGATTAGGCATGTTCGTCGCACCTCCATTGCAGTTTTCCATCGGGTGTTGTTTCGAGAACCAGTTCCTGGTTATCCGCGAGGCTGACTTTCCAGGCGCAGAATTCGGCGCAGATGGGCAGCTCGCGATCGCCGCGGTCGGCGAGTACGGCGAGTTTGATGCTGGCGGGACGACCGTAATCGAACAGCTCGTTGATGGCCGCGCGGGTGGTGCGACCGGTAAAGAGCACGTCATCGATCAGGATCAGCGGTCGGCCTTCGACGTCGAAGGGAAGCGAGGTCGGCTTGACCTGAGGGTGCAAGCCGCGCTTGCCAAAGTCGTCGCGGTAGAAAGAGATGTCGAGCAGGCCGATCGGTGACGTCAAATTCAGCCGCTCGCCCAGCCGCCGGGCCACCCAGGCGCCACCGCTGTGGATGCCGACAAGCATGGTGTTCGGTTGCAGCTGCGGCCGGATGAGCTCGGCGAGCTCGGCGCACTGCGCTTCGGCGTCTGGCAAGGCGGGGGTAGACATGATGACTTTTCCTAGACAGAGGAGGGGGACTCGAAATAGTTTTGCAGGATGATCTGGGCCGCGAGCGCATCGACATGTTCCTTGGCGCTGCGCGCGTCGTGCCCGGCTGCACGCAGACGTTCATCGGCTTCGACCGAACTGAAGCGTTCTTCGGCATAGTCCACCGGCAGCCCGAAGCGTCCGCGCAACTGGTTGGCGAAGCGCGTGCAACGGGCCGTCATGGCGTGTGGCGTGCCGTCGAGCGCGACCGGCAGGCCAACGATGAGCCGGACCGGCTTCCATTCAGCGATCAACGCGGCGATGAGGGCGAAACGTTCAGCATTGACCTCGCTGCGAATGGTGGTCAGCGGATGGGCTTGGGCGAGTGCCCACTCGCCCACGGCGATACCGATCCGCTTCTCGCCGAAATCGAAGGCGAGCAGCGTGCCGGTGGGCCGCAGGGGAGAATCAGGCATGCCCGGCCGCGTCCGAAAGGCGGGCAAAATCGACGCCCAACATCTCCAATGCCGAAGCCAGGCGTTCTTCGTGGGGCAGGCCGAACAGGATGTGAGCACTGGCGGGCACCGTCAGCCAGGCGTTTTGGCCGAGTTCGTGTTCAAGCTGGCCGGCGCCCCATCCGGAATAGCCGAGTGTCACCAGCATTTCTGGGGGCTGTAGCCGGCTGGCGACCGATTGAAGGATGTCGCGTGAACTGGTGAGTCCGATCTCCGCGTTGACGATCAGCGTTGATTGCCACTGTCCGTGTGGACGATGCAGGACGAAGCCGCGGTCGGTTTGTACGGGGCCGCCGAAAAACACGGGCTGCCCGCAGAGATAGGCCATGTCTTCCGGGGCGAAAGAAATCGAGATGCGTTCGAGTAAGGTTGCCAGATTCAGTTCGAGCGGGCGATTGACGACGAGCCCGAGGGCGCCCTGTTCGTTATGCTCGGCAATGTAGACTAGCGATTTGGCAAAATACGGATCGGCCATGGAAGGCATGGCGATCAGAAAATGATCGGTCAGGTTGATGCTTTGCATGCCGATATTGTACTCTCAAAACACTCGCCGGCCATGTTATCGGTCTGGAATGTGAGCATAAACAATGAGTTGTAAGGCCCGTGTAGCGGTCTTTTCGGCCTTTTGGAGATTGATATGATGGACTCGGTTCTCGTCTGGTTTCGCCGCGATCTGCGCGATGACGACAGCGCGGCGCTGGCCGAAGCGACGCGACGCGCTCGGCGCGTATTCTGCGCCTTCGTTTTTGACCACGATATCTTGCGCGAACTGCCGGCACGGGCCGACCGGCGCGTTGAATTCATCCATGCTTCGCTAGAGGAGCTTGATGCCGCGCTGCGCCGACGCGGGGGCGCGCTGATCGTGCGAAACGCGCGTGCAGTCGAGGCGATTCCCCGTCTGGCAGTCGAACTCGGGGTGGATGCTGTGTTTGCCAATCGTGATTACGAACCGGCGGCCAAACGGCGCGACGAAGCGGTGGCGCAGATGCTGGCCGAGCGTGGCATCGCCTTCGAAGCGTTCAAAGATCAGGCCTTGCTGGATGGTGCAGAGGTCTTGGCGCGCTCCGGCAAGCCCTTGACGGTCTTCACCCCTTATCGAAATGCCTGGCTCAAGCGTTTCGATGAGGCTGACTACGCGCCGCATGTGCTCGTTTCCGGACGCTTGGCGGTACCGCCGGTCGATGGCGGCGTGCCCGCTCTGGCGGAAATCGGTTTCGAACCGGCCGGCTTGGCTGAAACGGGGGTACATCCAGGCATGTCTGGTGCCGCGTCGTGTTTTGATGACTTCCGCCGCCGGTTGGCCGACTACGCTAAAGATCGCGATTACCCGGATCGAGCCGGCGGTTCCGGCCTGTCGCCTCATCTGCGTTTTGGCACGATTTCGCCGCGCCGATTGGCGGATTTTGCGATCACTTCCGGCGCGCTGGCTGGCGAAAATGGCGCGATGACCTGGTTGAGCGAGCTGATTTGGCGCGATTTCTTCTTCATGATTCTCGACCGCTTTCCTCACGTTGTCGAACGGGCGTTCCGGCCGGCGTTCGATGCGCTCGATTGGGCAAGCGGGGAGGCCGCGGATCGGCACTTCGCCGCGTGGTGCGCTGGTGAAACCGGTTATCCACTGGTCGATGCGGCCATGCGCCAGCTGAATCAGACGGGGTTGATGCACAATCGTCTGCGCATGGTGACGGCCTCGTTCCTGAGCAAGGATCTCGGCATCGACTGGCGGCGAGGTGAGGCGTATTTTGCCGAGCGATTGCTGGATTTCGATCTGGCGGCCAACAACGGCAACTGGCAGTGGGCGGCGTCGACCGGTTGTGATGCGCAGCCGTATTTCCGCATTTTCAATCCGGTGACGCAATCAGAACGCTTTGACCCGGCGGGCGGCTTCATTCGCCGGTTTGTGCCAGAACTGGCGGCGGTTCCGGCGAACATGATTCATGCGCCGTGGCGCATGAGCACGGGCGATCAGGCACGTTGCGGTGTTCGCATCGGGCGGGATTATCCAGGGCCGTGCGTTGATCACGACACGGCCCGCCGGACAACGCTGGAACGTTACGCCGCGGTTAAACCGCCGGCACCGCGTTGATGTGCTGCGCCACGAGGTGCAGCAACTCTTCTTCCTGGAACGGCTTGCCGAGGAAGTGATTGACGCCGATTTCGAACGCGTAGTTGCGATGCTTTTCGGCCGTTCGCGACGTGATCATGATGATCGGAATACCCTTCAAGCGCTGGTCGGCGCGGATGTTTCGCGTCAGGTCGAAACCGTCGAGACGCGGCATTTCAATGTCGACCAGCATGACGTCGGGGATGACGTCGATCAACTGTTCCAGCGCTTCGACACCGTCCTTGGCAATCAGCACCTGATAGCCTTCGCGGGCGAGCAGGCGGCTGGTGATCTTGCGCACCGTCAGGGAATCGTCGACCACCATCACGGTCGGGAGGTGAACTGCCGGGGGCTCTTCTGCCACCGGTTCGGCCGCACCGCTCATCGGCTCATAATTGACCACCGGCGCACGCGTACTTAAGGCAATCGGATTGAGAATCAGAACGACTTCCCCGTCACCGAGTACGGTGGCACCGTCGATGCCGATGACACGTGCCAGTTGCGGACCGATGTTTTTGACGACGATTTCGCGGTTGCCCATCAGTTCGTCAACCAGGACGGCGATCCGGCGTGCTCCGCTGCGCAGCAGTAACACCCAGTATTGGCGACGTTGTTCGGGCAGCGCGTCGGGTTCGCCAAGAAGGTGCGGCAGGAAACTGAACGGATAATGATGGCCGAGCCACTCGGCGCTGCCGGCGGCACGGATGCGTTCCAGTGCGTCTGCCTTGAGATCAAGCACCTGCTCGATCATGACCGAGGGAACCGCGTAGTGGCGAGCGCCGGAACGCACCAGCAAAGCCTTGGTGACCGCGAGCGTGAGCGGGATGAACAGACGGAACTCGGTGCCTTTGCCGTCTTGGGAGGTGATTTCGATGCGGCCGCCGAGACTGGTCACTTCGCTCTTGACCACGTCCATGCCAACGCCGCGCCCGGAAATTTGCGAGATTTCGGCGGCGGTTGAAAAACCCGGCATGAAAATCATTTCGGCGAGATGTTCGTCGCTGATCGTTTCGTGCTCGCCGAGCAGGCCGGCAGCGATGGCGCGTTCGCGGATGCGCGGGAAGTTGAGGCCGGCACCATCGTCAGCAAAGCTGAGGATGACTTCATTGCCTTCCTGACGCAGCGCGATAGCAACTTCGCCGGCTTCGGGCTTGCCGGCGGCCAGACGCACTTCGCGGCTTTCAAGACCATGGGCAATCGCGTTGCGCAGCATGTGTTCCAGCGGGGCGCCCATTTTATCGAGCACGCTGCGGTCGAGCTCGACCTGTCCGCCGACGATTTCGAGGTTGACGCGCTTGTCCAGCTCTTTCGAGGTCTGTCGCATGATGCGGTAGAGCCGGTCGGCCAGACTGCCGAACGGCACCATGCGCACGGTCATCAGTTCATGCTGCAGCACGCGGTTCAAGCGTGCCTGAGCGAGAATCGCGGCATTGGCGTCGTCGAGGTTCTTGAGCAGGTTCTGCTGCACGGTGCCGACGTCGTTGACCGACTCGGCCATCATCCGGGTGATTTCCTGGAACCGGGTGAAACGGTCGAATTCGAGCGGATCGAAACCGGCGTGCTGCGTGTCTGACTGGGCTTCCCGCGACTGCATTTGCGTTTCGGCCTGAATCTCGATGTCACGCAATTGGCGGCGCAGACGGATGACGTTTTCCGTCAGGTCGAGCAGCGAATCCTTGAGACTGCGCATTTCACCTTCGATCCGCGTACGCGCAATCGACAGTTCGCCAGCCTCGTTGACCAGGTGATCGATGAGATCGGCGCGCACGCGCAGGGTGGCGCGCTGCGCGGCAACGTCACCGCTCTCGGCGGCGTCGGTAAAACGTTGGCGGGTGGCTCGCCGTTCCGGATGGGCGGGCGATTGCTCGGCCGGTTCGAAGGCCGCCGGGGCCGCTTCCGGAAGAGGGGCGGGTGTTGCGGTACCGTGCTCCACGGCTGCGGGTTCGAGCGTTTCGCCGCTTTGGAGGCGCTCAATGATGTGCTGTACATCGTCAAAAACATTGATGATGTCTTCGACGATATCGGACGAGGTGGTGCCGGCCCGCTCGGTATCGGCGATCCGGGTTTCGATGGCATGGGTGATTTCGCCGAGGTTCATTGCCCCGGCCATGCGTGCGCTGCCTTTGAGCGTATGCAACAGGCGTGTCAGTGCCGCGACGGCTGCTGTGTCGCCCGGATCCTTGCGCCAGGACTCGAGCTGCGAGGCGATGCCACGCGTGAGGTCTTGTGCCTCCTCGAGGAAAATCGGCAGCAACTGCTCATCGATCTCGTCCTGCAAGTGAGGTAATGCGGCGATCAGCGTGGACAGTCGAGGGGCTTCCGGCTTGGTGGCTGATGCGACAATAGCCGGTGTTGCGAGTGAGGAAAACTCTTCGGCGACCGCGGGCTCCTCGACGACGGTTTCGGCCGCTTCGATGGACGGATGAATGATCTGGGCAGGATAGATTTCGTCAAGATTTTCGATCAGGCCGGGGGGCAGCGCAATGTCGCGCCGATCGGCGAGCGAGGCGAGCACGAGACCGATCTCATCGATGGCCATCCGTATGACGCCCAGTGCTTCCAGGCTGCCGGGCTGGGCGGCGTGGTCACGCCGCATCAGTGCATTTTCGAGTGCGTGTCCCAGCTGGTTGAGTAGCGGGATGCCAACCGTGGCGGAAATGCCGGCGAGGGTATGGGCGGCCCGGTACATCTCATGCGGCGTTGGCACCACCTCTTCACGTTCGAGCACGGTAAGCTGTCGCTGCAAGGTGCCGAGATGGCCGTTCGCCTCGTCGCGGAAAATGTCGAGCAATACGCCGGATGGACCGGAGCGGGTGGTCGGTTCTTCGACCGGGAGCGCCACGGGTTCCTCGCCGGGCGTGCCCGCTTCGCCGGCGACGTCAGTCCCTGTGGTCTCGGTTGCAAGAGACTCCGGTGCCGTCTCGATGGTCGGCGGCCACTCCATCGGCGCTTCAACGGACTCGGCAACGAATTCGGCAACGGCTGATTCGGTCGCATCCACGTCCACCGGCGTTTCGGCCGGTGTCTCAACGAGAATTTCCGGCAATTCTTCCAGCGGAGCGAAGGCGATGATTTCCGCTTCAGCCTTGGTTTCGTCGGAGTTGGGGAGGCTAAAGGCTTCCGTTGGAGCGGTTTCGGCGGCGCCGAACTCGATGATCTCGGCGCCGCCGGACTCGGCAGACACAGTCTCGCTGGCGTCGCCAGGCAAGACCGGGAAGTCGAGCGAAATGATTTCGGCGCTAGGCAACTCCGGTGTTGGCTCCGGTTCGTCGTATTCGTGACCGATGAAGCGGGTCACGATCGTTTCCGTCATGCTCGGCGCCATGGCGGGCAGGGTCGGGGCTTCACCCTCTCCCTGACGGAGCGAGTCGGCGAAGGCGATCATGGCCGCGGGATCGGGCGCGGTTCCGGTGCGGGTTTCCAGATGACGAACCCAGTCGCGGAACACGGTCTTCGCCTGATCGAGCAGGTTGAACAGGGCAAACGTGACTTCCTGTTCCTGGCGTAGCCAGAGATTGAGCGTCTGCTCAATGGCCCAAGCCGCTTCACCGACGTCCTTCAGGCCGACCATGCGGCCACTGCCTTTGAGTGTGTGGAACGAGCGTCGGATTGTCGTGAGCACCTCGACGTTGTGCGGCTGATTGCGCAGGGTCTCGAGATTTTCTTCTATCGTCGCCAGAACTTCGTGCGCTTCTTCGAGGAAGATTCCCAGCAGTTCGGCGTCGATTTCTTCGTTGCTGGCTTGCGAGAGCTGCAGCGTTTCGGCCGAGGGCTGTAAGGCGGCATCGCTTTCCGGCTTGAACGAAGCCATGACCTGCTCGATCTGCGGCGTGACTTCAGTTCCGGCATCGAGGGCCGTGAGCATGGCTTTGGTCTGTTCGCCCAGTGTGGCATCGGCAACCAGATCGGCATCGCTCTTGAGTGCCGTCAGGTTCTGTCGCAGTTCCTCGCGAAGACCGGCATCGTCAGGTTGTTCCTTGAGCGCGTCCAGCAATGTCTGAGCTTCGCGCTTCTGCTGTTCGACTTCCTGTTCGACGCTGCTTTCGGCGGCTTCTTCCTCATCTTCAATCGCGTCGGCAACGGGCGGCTCCGAACGCTGCATCTGTCGGACGAAAGTTTCGAAATCGACCGGCGCATGCTGCATCGCATCAATGAAGAAACCGATCAGCGACAACTCGTTGGCGACATGTTCGAAATCGCTTTCGACCGGGATGTAATCGGCGGCAGCGAAGCGCTTGATTTCCTCGGTGCAGGTGCGCAAGGCGGCGACGGCGCCGTCTTCGCGCATGATGGTCAGTGCGCCACCGATTTGATGCAGCGGCGACTCAAGACTGGCAAGATCACCGCGCTTGGTGACATCGCGGAAGAAGCCGTCGAGCACCTGCTCGATCTGGCCGAGATTGCTCTGGATTTCCTTGGCGACCTGGCTGATCAGAAGCTTTTCCTGCGCTTTGCGTGACATCTCGTCAAGCAATGGCACCTCCGCGTCTGCCTGCGGGGCCAGACCGGCGATACAGCCATGAATCCGGGCAACGGTGACGTCGACCTGGTGCGCGAAATCGCTGCCGAGACGCTGGAAATTCTCTTGTGCATTTTGTGCGAGGAGGAGGCCTGTCGCCATTTCCATCGACAAGATGTCGGAATGGCGCGAACTGTCCTCACCCAGCCAAGTGGCCGCGGCCGTGATGGCCTGCGCCAGCCGGCGGTAATCGGTGTGCCCCAGTTTTTCAACGATCGTTGCGATGGCGGCGACATGTTCCCGGAAAACTGGCAGTGATTGCACGGTTCCGGTGCAGAACTTGTTCCACGCTTCTTCGGCTGCGGCGATCGTGTCGCGCAAACGTCGGCGGAGCGCCTCCTCGGGGGCCGAGGGCGAGACCTCGGCGGTCGGCAGCATGTCGGCCAGATGATAAGTTTGCTTGACGAGTTCGACGGTCTCGCTGCGGCTCTCGCTCTGCGCAACAAAGAAGAGAGCGTCGCGCATCAGACGTTCTGCAACGTTCTTGGACCCCTCAAACAGGCGACGGATTTGCAGATCGATGCGGGCGCACAACTGCTTGACGTTGGTTTCTGGAGGCAGGGCGCCTTCCGAAAGCGCGGTCAGAAGGCCGATAGCAACCCACCAGAACGACCGTGCCGACGCTGCATCCTGGGTAGCCTCGATGTGGCGTACCGCGCGCAACATTTCACTGATGCCACCGCGATCCTGCGGGTTGCGCAACCAGGCCAGCAGGCCCTTCTGAAAGCGTCCACGCTCCTGGCGCAGGAGTTTCTGGAATTCACCGCGCGACATTTTCGGTGCGAGTGTTTCGCGGCGAGGCGGGCGCACGTTGAGATCGGGGAAGAACAGGTCGGAAGCCGTCACGCGCTCAATACCGCGCAGATGTTGAACTTCCTCGTAAAGAGCGAGCAAGCGCAGCGGCTGGTTGGGATGGCCGGATACCAGATCATCCAGGTAGCGACCGATGGCTTGCAGGCAGCGATGCGACAGATCAACCGTTGATTCGCCGGCAGGCTTCAGCATTTTCTCGACGGCTTCGAGCAAGGCTTCGAGCGCTTCAGCCAGTTGCTTGACGCCGTCGAGGCCGACGATCGTCAGCGCGCCCTGCACCTGGTGCAGATAGGTGCGGCAGAACTTGATCTGGGTGAGGTCGCCGGCGCCTGTTGTGACGCTGGTCGTGTATTGGTTGAGCGCCTGGTCTGCGCGTTCCAGGGCCAGGTCAATTTCGCTCTTGACCCAGGTCAGCGGGCCTACATCGAATTCGGTCGCAGCGTTCATATGATCAGACGCCAATGTCCATAAAGCGTTCGTCCGCCAGCAATTCGCGGATATCGAGCATTTTCCAGCGCCGCCCTTCCTTGTCGGTGAAGGCTTGTCGCGCCCAAGCGGGCGCATCTGCATCCGGGGCGGCGGGGGTCATGTCGTCGATGTTACGCAAGCCCAGCATGCGCGTCACCAGCAGGGCCGCGTTGTTGCCATGGCGGGTTCCGATCAGCAACAACCGTGAACTGGCGTTGTGCGGCGTGGCTTCTTTCCCTTGAAAGGCTGAGAAATCGGCAACCGCGTAGAGATTGCCGCGGATGTTGGCAATGCCGACGAACCACGGGCGGGTCAGCGGGACGCTCGATAGCGGCGGCAGCGGAACGACCTCACCGGAATCGGAGAGGTTGAGCAACCAGTAATCGGTGCCGGACAGGACCCCGAGCAGACCGGCCGCGGCCTGATCGCTGGCACCGGCCAGGCGTTTCGCCAGGTGCGCCTGGAATTCGCTGAGACTGCCTCGCTTGGCCATGGCTTGGTCGTTTACAGTGCCGCGATTTTCATCAACAGTTCGTCACCGTTGATCGGCTTGGTCATGTAGTCGTGCGCGCCCTGGCGCAATCCCCAGATCTTGTCGGTTTCCTGGCCCTTGGAGGTGCAGACGATGACCGGGATGTGCTTGGTGGATTCGTCGCGCGTCAACGTGCGAGTGGCTTGGTAGCCGTTCAAGCCGGGCATGACCACGTCCATGAGAATCAGGTCGGGCTGCTCGGCGCGAGCCTTCTCGATTCCTTCTTCGCCGCTTTCTGCAGTGATGATGTCGTAGCCACCCTTGTTCAGGATTTCGACGAGAACATGGCGTTCGGTGGGGGAGTCGTCAATAACGAGGATTTTCTTGATGGACATGCGGCGCTCCTTGGGGCTGTGAATCAGGACGAAGCCTTGGCAAAGGCGGCAACCGCCTGCAACAGACTGTCCTTGGTAAAAGGTTTGGTCAGGTACTGGTCGGATCCGACCATGCGTCCGCGTGCCCGGTCGAAGAGACCGTCCTTCGACGATAGCATGATCAGCGGCGTGTTGCGGAAACGCGGGTTTTTCTTGATCAGTGCGCAGGTCTGGTAGCCGTCGAGCCGCGGCATCATGATGTCACAGAAGATCACAGCGGGCTGATGATCAGCGATCTTGGCCAGCGCATCGAATCCGTCTTCGGCAAGGATGACTTGGCAGCCTGCCTGCACGAGAAAAATCTCGGCACTGCGCCGGATGGTGTTGCTGTCGTCAATGATCATTACCTTGACGCCATTCAGATTTACGGCTTCAGCCAATTCCTACCTCCTGATTGCCTTGCATTTCGGAGACTTGAACGCGGTTTGATCCTGTCCGAATACTTTTTCGCCGACACTATACAACAACGGACGGGAAATGGCGGCATTCTGGCCGAATTTGCACGCCGTCGGAATACGCGGGGGTCCGGTGGAATCGGTGTTTTCGGGTAGAATCAGTGACGATTTTTCCGACGTTGTCCGAGAAACGCGCACCGGCCTTGGGGTATGCCCGTGGTTTGGCAGGGCGCTTGGGGACCTCCTCAATGCCGTGCGACAGGCCTGTGGATTGGTTTTTTTCCGGCTGTCATCCTGATGTGTCTTCCGCTTTGCGGCCGTCGTGCGGTTTCGCTCGGCCAATCAACAAAATTCTGTTTCTGGAGAATGAACGTGTCCGATCGTAATTCGTTTCTGTTCGAGCGTGCCCAGCGGCACATTCCGGGGGGCGTCAATTCGCCGGTTCGCGCCTTTCGTTCAGTGGGTGGCGCGCCACGGTTTTTCGCCAAGGGTTGCGGTGCTCGCGTGACCGACGTCGAGGGGCGGGAATATCTCGATTATGTCGGGTCCTGGGGGCCGCTGATTCTGGGACACGCACACCCGGATGTGGTCGCGGCGGTGCAGGCGGCGGCGGCGCTTGGCTTGTCATTCGGAGCGCCGACGGAGCGTGAGGTCGACCTGGCCGATTTGCTTTGCCAACTCGTGCCCTCGATGGATATGGTGCGGCTGGTCAGCTCCGGTACTGAAGCGACGATGAGTGCGATCCGTCTGGCCAGAGGCTTTACCGGACGCGATCTGCTCATCAAGTTCGAAGGCTGCTATCACGGCCATTCCGATAGTCTGCTGGTCAAGGCCGGCTCCGGTCTGTTGACCTTTGGCAATCCCAATTCGGGCGGGGTGCCGGCTGATCTGGCCAAGCATACGCTGGTGCTCGACTACAACGATGCCGAGCAGCTGGCGACGGCTTTCGCCGAATATGGCGACAAGATTGCGGCGGTGATCGTCGAGCCGGTCGTCGGCAACATGAATCTCATCGCCCCCAAACCGGAATTCTTGCAAACGATGCGTGCCCTATGCACGAAGTATGGGGCGGTGCTGATCCTTGACGAAGTGATGACGGGCTTCCGTGTTGGACTCAAGTGCGCGCAGGGACTGTACGGCATCGCGCCCGACCTGACCACGCTCGGCAAGGTGGTGGGTGGTGGCATGCCGCTGGCGGCATTCGGCGGTCGCCGCGAGATTATGGAAAAGATTGCGCCGCTCGGGCCGGTGTATCAGGCTGGCACGCTGTCCGGCAACCCGGTGGCGGTCGCGGCTGGGTTGGCGACGCTGAAACTGATTCAGACGCCGGGTTTTTTCGAGGCGCTGGGACGCAAGACGAATGCCTTATGCACGGGGTTGAGCGAGGCCGCGCGCCGGCATGGGGTGGCGTTCTCGGCGCAGGCGGTCGGCGGCATGTTCGGCCTCTATTTCCGTGCCGCGTGTCCGCAGAGTTACGCCGAAGTGCTCGAGTGCGACAAGACGGCGTTTAATCGCTTTTTCCATGCCATGCTCGATGCGGGGCACTATTTCGCGCCATCTGCTTACGAGGCCGGGTTTGTGTCGGCGGCGCATGGCGACGACGACATCACGGCGACGGTCGCGGCCGCCGAACGCATCTTTGGCCAGTTCTGAGTCGGCGGCGGGATGCCGGTCAGCGCAGCCAGCCCTTCTTGTTGAAAAACCAGAAGGGCAATGCGACCGAGATGACCATCAATGTCAGCGAGAACGGATAGCCGTAATCCCAGTTGATTTCCGGGAACCAGCCCTTGAAGTTCATGCCGTAGATGCTGGCGATCAGTGTTGGGGGTAACAACGCCACCGAGGCCACCGAGAAAATCTTGATGACCTTGTTCTGGTTGATGTTGATGAAGCCGAC
>CAYUYI010000008.1:0-17787 GCA_964448995.1 uncultured Propionivibrio sp.
CGCTGGGCGAGATCCACGAGCCGGTTGGCGATGAGATTAAGCTGTTCTGCTTCCATGATGTCCCGCGTGTTCGATTAAACCCGTGATTATATACGCTGAACCTCGCGAATTTCCGGTTTATACGCTGAGGCAGCGGGGTTGAGGTGCGACTTCTCTGATCTGACGTTTTGTTTTTTCAGGAGATCGTGTCGAATCCTTGTGTTTCCAGTGGCAGTTTTCTAGCGGCACTGCTACGATTCGCCTCATATACACCTTGGGTATATGGCAATGGCACGCAAGAAATCGACTTGGCAACCGCAGATTGGCGTTTTGGCGACCTATGTGGGACGGGCAAGCCGTCTGGCACGGGGCGGTTACAACGTTCGCATTGTCGCTGAAACCAGCGCCAATCGTATGTTGGTCGAGGCCATCGGACATAGCGGTTCCCCTGTCCGGTTTACAGTCAAGCGCGAGAATCTGGCTCCGTTACAGCCGGGGTTGTTCGACTGACCGTCTGCATTGTTGCAACCAGTTGCCGTTTTTCAGCCGGCTTGAGTTGCTTGACTCGGTATTCTGCCTTGAGCGCGCTGGAGCGATCCGGGTATTCAATAGCGGCCAGGAGTCTCTCGGGCGGGTGCGCGCGCGTGTAACGTGCGCCTTTGCCTGAAGCGTGTGCCGCATAACGCGCAGCGACGTCGATGGCAATTCCCGTGTAGATGCTGCCGCCGCGGCATTCAATTAGGTAGACGAACCAGGATGGCACAGCGGCAGGCATGATAACGTCAGGTGCGGCCTTCAGGCTCTCCGCCGAGTGCAGTGACGAGTGCTTCCAGAAGGTGCGTTAACTCTCCGGTCATCAGTGTGAAATCGAGGTCGAAACGTTCGTCTTCGTTCTCCGCCAGTCCGTCTGTTTCCTCCTTGATAATGTCAAGGAAAGACAGACGCTTGATCTGCAGCTTTTCGTCGAGCACAAAGGAAATGCGGTCATTCCAAGTCATGCCGAGACGGGTGACGACCTTGCCTTCTCCGATGTGTTCGCGGATTTCCTTGCCTTCGAGCGAATGCCGGGTATAGCGGATCAATGCATTTTCAGCCGAACGCAGTTCGATATCTTGGTCGATCGTAAAACCAGGTGGCGGCTCGTTACCGGCGACCCAGCCGGTCATGGCCGAAGACGGCGACAGGGCAGTCTTGAGCAGACTGGCCGGAAAACCGTCAACCGTTTTGCGCAGGTGTTCGAGGAATTCTTCGGCTTTGGCTTGTGCCCCCGCATCGATTACTAACCAGCCGTTGATCGGGTCGATCCAGCCAAATGTGGTACGGCGGCGAATGAACGCGCGGGGCATCAGTTCGATCGTCAGAGCCTCGCACAGGTCTCGCAATTCCTTGCGTCCGACGCGGCGTCCCTCGGCCTCTTCAATGGTTTTTGCCCGGTCAGCGGCTAGTTGCCGGACGATCGTCGTCGGCAGCAAGCGTTGCTCAACACCGAGCGCGACCAGCCACTGTCGATTGATGGCGTGTACCAAAGCGCCGCTGCGCGAGGACGCCACCCATCCAACGCATTGGGGTTCGGTCGGGCCGCAAGGATGCAGGGCCGATTTTGCGAGCGATTCGTCGAGGGCTTCACTGCTACCCTCAAGATTGCGAGGAAGCCGATAGATCTGGAGATTTCTGAACCACATGCGAAAGACTCGAAAAAAGGGATGAATTATAGGGCCGGATCGGAAATCCGGCGACCTTGGTTTTTCGTGAGTATTGAACGCAACTCGGAGAGTGGTTCATAATAGGGCCATGAATGATCCACAACCAATTGATATTCGTCGCCGCATTCGCGAGTTGCTTTCCATTCCTGACCGGGATCGTACCGATGCCGAGTGGGACGAATTGAACGAGCTCGAGATTCGGACGGCGCCCGGTAATCGTGATAACGGTTATCCTTCGGACCGCCCTGATGGCAAACGGCAAGGTGGTTTTGGCCAAGGGCGGCGGCAGGGGCAACACGTGAAGAAGGGGGGCGGTCAGCGTGTCGAACCGCGCCAACCACTGCAAGACAACCGTCAGGAGGGTGCGCGTCCTGAGGGGAGTCGTCCGGAAGGACAGGGGCAGGGACGTCCTCCCAAGCGTCAGCACCGGCGCCCCAAGCGTCCACAAATCGAGGGGCAGCCGCAACAACAATCCGTGCCGCAGGCGCCACCGTCATCGGGAAATACCGAAGGCAATTCGTGAGCATTCGGCCGGCCTGGCTGGCCGGTCGTAACCTCGAATCCGTTGCGAACTATTTCCCCAAGGTGTTTATCCCTTGTTGAGAAGACCATGAAAATCTGTATTCCGGTAGTGCATCCGGAGGGGTTGTCGTCGGTGATCGAAGCCGATCCGGCAGAAGCCCGTTTCCTTCATTTTTTTAACCTGGAAGACCAGTCTTTTGTCGAACTGGATCTGAGTACGCACGATGGTCCGGTGATGGATTTTGACGCTGTCATTTGTGCCAGAATCAACCGGCAGGTATTTCTGGCATTGCGACAGCGTGGGGTCGAAGTGTTTCTAAGCGATGCACTCACCGTGCAAGTCGCCTTGGACGAGTTTTCCCGCGGCGAGATATTCCGGATCCCCGACGAGGCTGGCGAAAGCGTTGGTGGTTGCGCAGGGGGCTGTGGTGGCGGGTGTCATGGGCATGATGAGCACAACTCGAGTGGCGCCGGCTGTCATTCGGGTTCGGTGGACACTGGGCATGGCGGTGGTGGTTGCGCCAGCGGGTGTGGCGGGCACGGCGAGACGCAAGGCCGATGCTGTTCCGGTACTGGCCAAGGCCATGCCACTGCGGCGGCACCGAGGAGGCGGGCCGGATCTCTCAGAATTGCCGTGACCTGCCAGAATCGCAAGACGGTGACCGAACATGCCGGCAAGTGTCGCAAGTTCTGGATTTACGAAGCTCGTGACGGCAAGGTGGTCGATAAGTCGTTGCTGGAACTGCCCTTGGAACAGTCATTGCACGAATGGAATGCTTCTGGGAAGCATCCGCTCGAATCAGTCGACGTGCTGATTACCGCGAGCGCTGGCGACGGTATGAGAAGTCGGTTGGCTGCCTGGGGGATCGAGACAGTGGTAACCCGCCAGACCGATCCGGATGCCGTCGTGGCGTCATTCCTGGCCGACTGACTACGACGACGTTTTTTCCGACAGCCACACGCACTTTCCCTTGCTTTCCTTCTGAATGGCTGCGAGCAACTCCGTGTGCTGGGCCATTTCTTCCGGGCTGGCACGCAAAACGCGCCGATTGCCTGATTTTGTGGTCACGGCTGAGAGATCTGAGGTGCTGATCTCGGCCGGCGTGTCGTCGACAAGTTCCATGATCAGGCTTTC
Source organism: uncultured Propionivibrio sp. (assembly GCA_964448995.1). Taxonomy (GTDB): domain Bacteria; phylum Pseudomonadota; class Gammaproteobacteria; order Burkholderiales; family Rhodocyclaceae; genus Propionivibrio. Next base: position 3,340 of record CAYUYI010000008.1, read on the forward strand.
CTGGCCACGTGTCATCGCGACATACACTTCGGCAAGAATCTCAGCGTCGAGCAGCGCCCCGTGGAGCGTTCGGCGTGAGTTGTCGATGCCATAGCGGTCACACAGCGCATCGAGGTTGTTCCGCTTGCCTGGGAATAATTCTTTCGCCATGCGGAGCGTGTCCTGTATGGCGTGGCAGACCGTTTCGATCGGGGCCATGTCGAGCCGTGCGAGTTCGGCGTTAAGAAAACCGATGTCGAAAGGGGCGTTGTGGATGATCAATTCGGCGCCACGGACGAAATCGATGAATTCCGCTGCCACTTCGGCAAAACGAGGCTTGTCCTGCAGAAAATCAAGACTGATGCCATGGACTGCCAGTGCCCCCTCGTCAATATCGCGTTCGGGATTGACGTACTGGTGAAAATGTCGGTGCGTCAGTCGTCGGTTCCGCATCTCGACCCCGCCGATCTCGATGATCCGGTGACCAAGCTTATGTTCAAGGCCGGTGGTCTCAGTGTCCAGGAAAATCTGTCGCATGATTCATTTCGTCCGTCAAAGAGGGATCAAGGTTGGCGTGACGCCGATGCAGCCAGCAACTCGTCGATGCCACGATTGGCCAGGGTATCGGCTCGCTCATTACCCGGATGACCGGCGTGTCCCTTCACCCAGAGCCAGGTGATGCGGTGCTGCTGACTGATGCGATCGAGTTCCTGCCAAAGGTCGGCGTTCTTGACTGGTTTTTTGTCTGCGGTTTTCCAGCCATTACGTTTCCAGTTGTGAATCCACTGGCTGATTCCTTTTTGCACATACTGCGAGTCGGTGTGGATTTGTACCGAAGCCGGACGCGTGAGTGCCCCCAGCGCACGAATCACGGCCGTGAGTTCCATGCGGTTATTGGTTGTGTTCGCTTCTCCGCCCCACAGTTCCTTTTCCGCCGATCCCGCCTGTAGTACAACCCCCCAGCCGCCTGGCCCAGGGTTGCCGCGGCAACCACCGTCGGTATAAATTTGGGTTATCAATTCATTGTTCACGAGATCCGATTTCCTTGTGTGTGACGGTTGTAAGTGCCTTTCGAGGTGCTTTGTTTTTGCTCCAACCAGGAAGAATCAGGCGCATCCCGCGAACGCGTTTGACTGCCCGCAGGACATAAACGCCGCCGGCAAAACTCCACCAGCGGTCGCCGGCGGCTTCCATAAAACGGCATCGTTTCAGCCAGCGTTCCTGCCGGAAGGGAGGGGCATAGCAACCAAAACTACCGCGGTCGACTTCGAAACTCAGCAGGTGCAGCCAGTCGCGCAGACGCGGTACCGAGATGAAATTGCCGTGACTTGGAAAGTCCTTTCGGCATCCCGGAATCCGGCGTTGTAATCCCCAAAGAGACAGCGGATTGAAACAGGTGACGATCAGTTGTCCGTCCGGGATCAGAATACGCTCGACTTCGCGCAGAATCTGGTGGGGATCATCATGAAATTCAAGAACGTGCGGCATGACCACGAGGTCAATGCTGTTTGCCGAGAAGGGCAGTTCGTGAAGATCGCAGAGGACATCCACGTTGCCCGCCTCGCCGGCCAACTGGCGCAGCGGAATCCGATTGTGTTGCAGCAATCGGACCTGCGGCAAGCCGAGTTGTAAGGCGTTGTAGCCAAACAGGTCGCTGACAAGCGTATCGACACGTGCCTGTTCCCAGTCGATGACATAGCGCCCTTGCGGCGTGTCGAGCCAACTGTCGATATCGGGAATTGACTTTTTTATCAGTTCTTCCACAATCAAAGCATGTTCGAAGTCATCAGAATTCCGGCTTTCAAGGATAACTACATCTGGCTGCTGCGCAAAGGTGTTTCAGCAGTCGTCGTTGATCCTGGTGATGCCCTTCCCGTGCTCGATGTTCTGGCGCGCGAGGGCGTGTCGTTATCGGCGATTCTCGTCACTCATCATCATCAGGATCACCAAGGCGGAATTGCCCGATTGCTCGAGCATCGCCAGACCGACGTCTTCGGTCCGGCGGCGGAGTCTATCACAGCCGTGACGCATCCCTTGTGCGGCGGGGAGATCATTGCGCCGGGTGGCATCGGGTTTGAGCTACAGGTGTTGGCGACGCCGGGTCACACTCGTGGGCATCTTGTCTACGTGGGGAACGGATGCCTGTTCTGTGGCGATACGCTGTTTGCAGGGGGGTGTGGGCGTGTTTTTGAGGGGAGCGCAACGCAGATGTGGCGTTCCTTAAATGATCTCTGCGTCTTGCCGGACGAGACGCGCGTCTATTGCGCTCACGAATATACAGAGTCCAACTTACGTTTCGCGTTGGCGGTGGAACCCGGGAATCGCCGTTTGCGTGACCGCGTCGATGAGGTCGCGGTAGCACGCGCCAAAGGATTGCCGACCGTGCCGTCAACAATGGCAGTGGAAAAGGCAACCAATCCGTTTCTGCGCTGTGCCGTACCGGAAGTCGTGGCTACGGCCCGTGAGCACGGCGCTGCAAGCGCAGATCCCGCCGATGTTTTTGCCGCACTGCGCGACTGGAAAAACACATTCTGACGCTTAGTCGTCTCGTTGCTCCAGCGGCGGTTTCCTGCTTTGCCAGGCACGATCAAGCGTATTCAGTACCTTGGCTGAATTGAACGGCTTGACGATGAAACCGCTGGCGCCACTCTGAATCGACTCTTCAACGTTTTCCTTGCTCGGATTGCCGGTGATCATGATCACCGCGATGTCAGGATAGCGCTCCTTAATATTCTGTAGCGTCTCGATGCCATCCATCTCCGGCATGATGACGTCGAGAAAAACGATGTCCGGTTTATCCTTGGCAATGGCGTCGAGCGCGACGATCCCGTTTCTGGCTTCGCTGACAGTCGGGTAGTCCTCGCTGCGGAGGATGCCTCGGAGGAGGGTCCGCATCAGGTCGTTGTCATCGACAATCAGGATTTTCGGTGATGAGATCATGGCGTCGATGGTCTAGCTTTCCTGTGGATCGAATGAGACGGTCTGGTTGACGCGATTGCGACCTCGATGCTTTGCCTTGTATAGCGCAAGATCAGCGGCGCCGACGAGATCCTGAGGGTCGGTCTCGGGCATGGCGATGGCCGAGGCCACGCCGAAGCTGGCCGTAACATGACCGAAAGCTGTTCCCGGATGGCTAATATTGAGTTCGCTCACAGCCTTGCGCATTTGCTCGGCTACAAACGATGCTCCGCTGAGGGACGTGCCGGGCAGGATGGCGGCGAACTCCTCGCCACCGTAACGTGCCATCAGGTCACCGCCACGATCCAGACTCAGGCTGAGTATTTGAGCGATCTGACGTAGACATTCGTCGCCGCTCTGGTGCCCGAAAGTGTCGTTGTATTGTTTGAAGAAATCGATATCTGCCATCACGATCGAAAGTTCTTCACCAAGCCGCATGGCGCGACGCCATTCGCGCATAAGCATGGCGTCGAAATGACGCCGGTTGGCGATGCCGGTCAGTCCGTCGAGGGATGTCAACCGCTTGAGTTCCTGATTGGCTGTATCGAGCTTCCGTGTTAATACCACCAACGACTGGCGCATCTGGATAATGCGCTGCATCGCGCGAATTTTTGCTCCGAGCACGACTTCACTGACGGGTTTGAGTAGATAGTCGTCGCCACCGGCAGCGATTCCGTTTTCGATATCCTGATCTTTGCTGAGCGAACTCAGGAAAATGATTGGTGTCCATTCCCCAGGTGGCTCGAGTTGTCTGATCTGGCGCGCGACTTCGAAGCCGTCGATATCCGGCATGATGATGTCGAGAAGGACCAGATCCGGTCGTTCACTGAGAAAGACGTCGATGCCCTGATGCCCGGTCTCGGCTGACAGCGGGTGAAAACACATCTTCTGGATGTAATCGCAGAGACGTTTGAGGCTGCTCTTGCTGTCTTCGATGACGAGGATTTTCATTGCGGACCGTCTGTTGAATGTCAAAGATCGCATTTTGACATTTCGCAATGCGCTTGTGGCGACGTTTTCCCCGAACGTCGGAGCGCGCCAGGCTCTCTCGTTCGGCGTGGTTGTGATAGATTCATAGCGTCAGGTCATCTTGGGCAGGTACCGTTATGAAAAACGAGAAAATTGCAGGGTTGTATCGAGGCAGCCGCGTGTTTCGGTATGCCGTGTATTTTCTGGCGGTAACGCTGGTTTTTGCACTCTTCGGTTTCTTCGTTTTGCCGCCGGTGGTCAAGTCCATTGCCATTGAACAGGCGAGCAAATTCCTGCACCGTCCGGTTGTGGTCAAGCAGGTTCGCATCAACCCATTTGCCATGACACTGGATGTCGAAGGTTTGTCGATCAAGGAGCGTGAAGGTGATGAGCTCTTTGCCGGTTTTGACAGCCTGCATGTCAATTTCGAGTCGGTTTCGCTGGTCAAGAGGGGGCTTGTGATCGGCGAGGTGCGTCTCGTGAATCCGAAGTTTCATGTTGTTCGACTGAGTGACAACCGCTACAACTTCTCGGATTTGCTCGAACAATCCGCCAGCGTACCCAAAGCGCCCAAGGCCCAGGAAGCAACGCCGCTGTTCTCCGTCAATAATATTCAGTTACAAGGGGGGAGCATCATCTTTGATGATCGTCCGATGCACGAGAAGCACGAGATTCGGGATGTCAATCTGTCGCTGCCTTTTGTCTCCAATATGGCCTACGCATTGGATGTTTTTGTTGAGCCTGCTTTTTCGGCTGTCATCAATGGGGCAATGATTCGTGCGTCTGGTAAAAGCAAACCCTTCGCTGACTCGCTCGAGAGTGAGCTGTCGCTGGAGCTTGCAGACCTCAAATTACCCCAGTACATCGATTACTTGCCGGTGAAGTTGCCCGTCAAACTGCAGGCGGGGACGCTCGATTCAGCGGTGAAATACAAATTTACGCTGGACAAGGCCAAGGGAGCATCCCTGCATGTCGCCGGAAAGACGTCGATTCGGAATCTCGAAGTGAAGGAGAGCAACGGCGATGCGCTGTTTGCTTTCAAACGTCTCGATATCGAGCTCGGGTTGTGCGATTTGATGGCGGGCAATTTTGTCGTTGACCGCATTGCCCTTGATTCGCCTGATATCAGTGTTCGTATCGACAAAAAAGGGATTTTGAATTGGACCACGCTTTCTGCCCAGAATGCCAACGCAACCGGAGGCGTAGAAACGAAGCAAACAGCCTTAATGGACCCGTCCGTGGTCTGGTCGCTCGGTGAATTTGCGATTGCCGGGGGCACGATCCGATTGCAGGATGATTCGAGGAAAATGCCGTTCAAGGGCAGTATCGAGGCGTTCGACCTGAACCTGAAAAAACTCGAAAGTCGCGGTACCGAGTCGGCCGAACTGGCCACCCGTTTCAAAATCAACAAGCGCGGCGAGATTAGCGTAGAGGGTTCGGTCAATCCGTTCAATCTGTCGGCGGATCTGAATCTTGGCGTCAAGACATTCGAACTCTTGCCTTTCCAGCCCTACTTTGCGGAAAAGTTGAACGTTGCGGTAACGCGCGGACAGGTGACGGCGAACGGCAATATTAAATTGCGCAAGGCGGCAAGCGCGGATGTCGGAATTGAAGGGGCGTTCTCCGGCCAGGCAACGCTCGGAGACTTCTTGGCGGTCGATAAAATCAATTCGGCGGATTTTCTGCGTTGGAAATCGTTTTATGTCGGTAACATCGATGTTAGTCTGAATCCGATGTCGGTTTCTGTCGGGGAAATCGCGCTGTCGGATTTCTTTGCGCGCATCATCGTTAGTCCGGAAGGCAAACTTAATCTGATGCAACTGGTTCGACAAGATGATGTGCCCGCTGCGGCTCAGGCGCCGGTACCTGTTGAGGAGAAAACCCCGGAAGAAGGCAAGGCAAGTGCGCCGGTCGTTCCGAAGGCTGTTGCGGACAAACCGACAATGCCGGTCAAAGTGGGAAAGATCACTCTGCAAGGCGGGGATGTACGTTTCACTGACAACTTTGTGAAACCCAACTACACCGCAAATCTGAAAAAAATCGGTGGTCGTATCACCGGTCTGTCCTCCGAGCCTGGCACCGTCGCCAATCTCGATCTTCGTGGCAGTTATGACAACGCGGCCCCGCTGACGATCGTGGCACAGATTAACCCGCTTTCCGTTAAGCCGTACCTGGATTTGCAGGCAGAAATCAAGGGCATCGAGATGACTTCGTTCTCGACCTATGCCGGCAAGTATGCTGGTTACGCCATCGATAAAGGAAAGCTGTCGCTCTTCGTCAAATACAAGATCGAAAATGATCAACTGGAGGCGGAAAACCGCGTTTTCCTTGATCAACTGACCTTTGGCGACGCTATAGATAGCCCGGATGCCACGAAATTGCCCGTTCGACTTGCGGTATCTTTGTTGAAAAATCGCAATGGAGAGATTGATCTCAATTTGCCGATTTCCGGCTCGCTCAATGATCCACAGTTCAGCGTCGGCGGGCTGGTCGTCAAAGTAATCGTCAATTTGCTCGTGAAGGCGGTCACCTCGCCATTTGCGTTACTCGGTTCATTGTTCGGCGGCGAGGAATTGTCGATGATCGATTTCGAGGCCGGGCGAACCGCCATTCTTCCCGCAGCAGAAAAACGACTGGAGAATCTGGCCAAGGCGTTGGTTGATCGGCCCGCCCTGAAGCTCGAGATCACTGGCATCTTTAGCCCAGAAACTGATCAGGAAGGCCTCAAACAGGCCGGGATCGAACGCAAAGTGAAGGCGCTCAAACGCGAAGAATTGACGCGGAAAGGCGTTGAAACCAACTCCGCCGAGACGATCGAGATCAGCCCGGAGGAATATCCGATTCTGTTGGAACGGGTTTATCGTGCCGAGAAGTTCCCGAAGCCGAGGAACATGATCGGCATGGTCAAGGCCTTGCCTGTCGAAGAGATGGAAAAACTGATAATGACCCACACGAGTGTGAACGACGAGGACTTGCGCGATCTTGGCGACCGGCGTGGCAAGGTGGTGCGAGATTGGCTGACCGAACATCAGGTTCCCTTGGAGCGGATCTTTCTGCTTCCGAGCAAGGCCGCCGAAGGTTCGGAAAAGGCTGATGCCGAGAAGAAGACGGGCAACGGTCGCGCCGTGTTTACGTTGAAATGAGGTCGGAGTGAATGAAGCATGAGTGATTTGTTACTGTACGTGTTGCTTGCCGTTGCCGTACTCATGCTGGCAATGCAGTGGTCAATCCTGCGGCGGACAGTAGATTCATCCAATGTCTTGGCCCCAGAGTTCAGGGCGCTGCAGGACGGCTTGGAGCGCGTGGGGCGTGAGTTGCGTGAAGAGGCTGCACGTAGCCGTCAGGAGTCGGCATCTGCCGCCCGTGGTGATCGCGATGAGCAGGTGCAGGCACTTGATCGCCTGGCTCAGACTCTGGCCAGTCAGGTATCGCAGCTGGGGACGCAGCAGGGGCAGCAACTGGAACGTTTCGCACAGCAACTCGTCCATCTGACGCAAAGTAATGAACAACGTTTTGAACAGTTGCGCCAGGCTGTCGAGAGCCGTCTCGGGGCGATCCAGGCCGACAACGCAAACAAGTTGGAAGAGATGCGCAAGACGGTTGACGAGAAGTTGCATGCGACGCTCGAACAGCGTCTGGGCGATTCTTTCCGGCTGGTGAGCGAGCGGTTGGAACAGGTGCACAAGGGTTTGGGCGAAATGCAGACACTGGCGGCCGGTGTCGGCGACCTGAAAAAGGTGCTGACCAACGTGAAGACACGCGGGACCTGGGGGGAAGTTCAACTCGAGGCGCTACTCGAGCAGGTGATGACAACCGAGCAATTCGAGAAAAATATCTCCACGCGACCCGGGAGCAGCGAACGCGTCGAGTTTGCCATCCGTCTTCCTGGTCGCGAGGCCCGTGGTCATGAAGCCCCGCCGGTTTGGCTTCCGATTGACGCGAAATTCCCGGTTGAGGACTACCAGCGGCTGGTCGAGGCGCAGGAGCGTGCCGACGTGGCGGCGGTAGAACAGGCCGCCAAGGCGCTGGAATCGCGTTTGCGTGAAGAGGCTCGCAAGATTCGCGACAAATATGTGGAACCACCGCATACGACGGATTTCGCAATTCTCTATCTGCCGACGGAAGGGTTGTATGCCGAAGCTTTGCGCCGTCCCGGACTGGCCGAGGTGCTGCAGCGTGATTTCCGGGTCAGCATCGCTGGTCCGACCACGTTGACGGCGCTTCTTAACAGCCTGCAAATGGGGTTTAGGACGCTGGCCATCGAGAAGCGCTCATCGGAAGTCTGGGCCGTGTTGGGGGCTGTCAAGACCGAGTTTGGCAAGTTTGGTGAAGCGCTCGAATCGACGCGCAAGAAGCTGGAGCAGGCAACCAAAAGCATCGAATCTGCCGGCGTACGGACGCGACAGATTGAGCGCAAGCTCAAGGGCGTGGAAGCACTGGCGCTACCGGATGCGCAGGCGACGTTGGGCGCGCTGGAAGAAATTGAGCCGGGTGAAGCGGTTGACCTGACATGACATCGATCGCGGGCAGTCATCTGGATGCCGCGTTCCGGGCAACGACGTATCGTATCGAAACTGAAACGGGTTGTTACGATGTGCGCATCGGTCAGCGCCATCCTGTGCTCGATGCGCTTCTTGTTTCCCGAGGGGCGGATCGGTGGGCCATTGTGACGGCTAGTAATCCAGGTGGTCAGCGATGTCTTGCGGCGATCAACACTCGAGCTCGATTGCGCCTTCTGGCACGCGCCGAAGCGCTCGGATTTACTCATTGCCCGGCAAGCAACCATGCTGACGATGGCCAATGGCCGGTCGAGTATGGCGTGTTGTTGATCGGCACGACCGAGGACGAATCACTCCGGTTGGCCGGTGAATTCGGGCAATTGGCCTGCATCGTCGGTGAAACAGGTTCGGTGGCACGGCTGGTGTGGGTTGGCAAACAATGCGCTAGTATGAATATATAAGCCGAGGCAATGACTGCGTGATCATGGATAAACACATCGGACGGTTTGAGATCATCCGCGAACTCGGGCGGGGGGCGCAGAGCGTGGTGTATCTGGCTCGTGATCCGCATTTGCAACGGGAAGTCGCGATCAAGACATTGCATTTTTCCCATCCGGATCCGCAGAAGAATCAGCAATTGCTGTCCGAGGCGCGGATGGTCAGTCAGTTGCGGCATCCAAATATCGTGCCGATCTTTGAGGCAGGAGAGGAAAGCGGCGATCTCTACCTTGTTTTCGAGTATGTGCCAGGGCAGAACCTGGGCGACTATCTGCGAAGCAACGGGCGATTATCGGTGGTCAAGGCGCTGACGATTTTGCGCGGAATTCTTGATGCGATCGGTCATGCTCATGCTGCCGGGATTATTCACCGCGATCTTAAACCGACCAATGTTCTGATCGATAGTAACGGTACACCGCGAGTCATGGATTTTGGCATTGCGGCCCGAGTCGATGCGCAGGAGATTTCGCCGGACACCTTGGTGGGAACTCCGTGCTACATGGCACCAGAGTACCTTGGTGGACGGGAAAGCAGCGAGCGAACCGATATCTTTTCGGCGGGTCTTGTGTTGTACGAGATGCTGACTGGTCAGCGAGCCATTTCTGGCGAAAACATTTACGAAATCGTTAACCGTCTGAGCAACGAGGACGTACGTTTGCCGCAGATCGCCGGACTGGAGGTCGACGACAATCTCGCGAGCATTCTGTATCGGGCATTGGCCCGTGATCCGGAGCAACGAGTGCCCTCGGTGGCGCGATTTCGGGAGATGCTTGACGATTATCTCCGGCCGGTCGAGCCTGTTGCGAATGAAGATGCGAAACAGAGTACGATCGATTTCCTCCTGCGTCGGATGCGGCTTAAAAGCGATTTTCCGGCGCTGTCGGAATCAGTCAGCACGATCAACAAGATCACCCGTTCGGATAAGGAAAGTGTTGCCAACCTCTCGGGGTCGATTCTCAAGGATTTTTCACTGACCAACAAGATTTTGCGACTCGTCAATTCGGTTTTCTATCGGCAAGCCGGCGGGGGCAACATCAGCACGATTTCGCGGGCCGTCCTCGTGCTTGGTTTCGATGCTGTCCGCAACATTGCAATTACGGTCATGCTTTTCGAACACCTGCAGAACAAGAGTAATGCAGGCAACCTCAAGGAGGAATTCCTGCGCGCCAACCTGGCGGCAATTCTGGCCAAGGATATCGGCGAGAAGGCCTCGCCACGCGATGTTGAACAGGTCTTTATCTGCTCGATGTTTCACAACCTCGGCCGCCTTCTGAGTCAGTACTATTTTGTCGACGAGAGCGAGGAAATCAAGCGGTTGGTCGAGCAGAAATCACTGACCGAAGACGCTGCATCAATCCAGGTACTGGGTATTCCCTTTGAAGAGCTCGGCATCGGGATTGCACGCTCTTGGGGGTTCCCGAACCTGATCGTCAACGCCATGCGTAAGTTGCCACCCGGGAACATCCGCAAGGCGACAACGACAGAGGAGCGGATGCGGGTGTTGTCGTCTTTGTCGAACGAATTGTGCGCGATGATTTCGACGGTTGAACCAGGAAAAAGACAGCAAGCTTTGCGCAAGGTGACCGCACGGTTCGGAGAAAACATTGCACTGGGCGAGCAGGCGTTGCATGAGACGATGGCGAAGTCATTTCAGGAGGTTTCGCAATTTGCCTCGATCATCGGTATCAACATGAAACAGTCGTCCTTCGGCAAGCAAATGAAGGCTTGGGGAGCGCAGACCTTGACCGGAGGAAGTTCGGAGCTTGTCCATGACGAGACCGGTGACGGTGGCGAGACAATCCTTTCGGCAGGGGTGGTGCCGGCCGGCGCACCGGGTAGTCCGGAGACCGACAGCGAGGCCGCCGGAATGGCGGGAGGGGTCAATTCTGAGGCCATTCTGATGGCCGGCATTCAGGATATCAGCAACACGCTGGTTGAAGAATTCAAGCTGAACGATATCTTGCGTATCATTTTGGAAACAATGTATCGCGCCAAGGGATTCCGGCGTGTCATTCTGTGTGTCCGCGATGCCCAGAGCAACACAATGTGTGGTCGCTTTGGCTTCGGTCCGGATGCGCTGGAAACGGCCAAGCGTTTCAAGTTTCCTCTGGCGTTTACGCCTGACATCTTTCATGCCGCGCTGTCAAAAGGGGTCGATATCCTGATTACCGATACCAACGATCCAAAAATCGAAGGCCGGATTCCAGCGTGGTTCCGGAAGGGCGTTAATGCCGGTACCTTCGTGATCTTTCCGCTCACGATCAAGAACAATCCGGTGGCGATGATCTATGCCGATGCCGACCGAGCTGGCGAGATCGTGATTCCAGAAAAGGAATTGTCGCTATTGCGGACGCTGCGCAATCAGGCGGTGCTGGCGATCAAACAATCAAGCTGACTCGGAGGGCGCCGCGTGGTGACCGGCTTCCTACCAGAGCTTCCACCACGCTTCCTTGCGTTCGAGGCCGCGCGTGTAATAGACACTGTTCGGGAAGTTTTTGCGCATCACGCGTTCGGCATCATCACGCAAATCATTCATGCCCATCAGGTCGTAGGCTTTGACCATGATAAACAGCGCTTCTTCGGTAGCGGGCGCTTCCGGATAGTTTTTCAGCGCATACTGGGCACGATTGACGGCGGCAAGATAGGCCGTGCGTTTCATGTAGTAGCGTGCCACGTGCACCTCGAGCGTGGCCAGCGCATTGACCAGATATTTCATGCGCAGGATGGCATCAGGAGTGTATTTACTGTCCGGATAGCGGGTGACCAGTTCGCGGAATGCCTCGAAGGATTCACGGGCCCCCTTTGGATCACGTTCGGTCATGTCCTGCTGGCTGATGAGGCCGAGTAGGCCGAGATCCTCGTTGAAGTTGACGAGTCCCTTGAGGTAATACACGTAGTCCACGTTCGGGTGATTGGGGTGCAGTTTGATGAAACGGTCACAAGCAGCAATGGCCGAGACGGTTTCGCCGGATTTCCAGTAGGCATAGGCGATTTCAACCTGTGCCTGTTGCGCATATCGGCCGTAGGGATAGCGTGATTCGAGTTTCTCGAAGTACTTGATGGCTTGTTCGTAGGCGTTGCCGTTCAGCGCTTCCTTGGCTTCGGCATACAACTTGTTGGCCGACCAGCCAATCGTTTCATCCTTGACTTCAGGCAACAATCCGCATCCGGTTTGGAGGGCAAAGAGGAAAAGCGTCGCGATAACCGCTAAACTACGCATGATGAAAATCCCGCAAAAAAAGAATCCGACTCCAGAGGCCGTTGGCGAGGAAACAAAGCCGGCAGATTATAGCGCAAAGACGCCGCTGACCCTCTGTGTATCGCCCGACTGCAGTGGGCTTCGTCTTGATCAGATCCTCGCGCGTTTGTGCCAGCAACATTCCCGCAGCCGATTGCAAACCTGGATTCGTGAGGGCCGTGTTTCCGTTTCGGGCGTCGCGATGACAGAGCCGAAACAGAAACTTTGGGGGGGGGAGCGCATCGAAATCACAGAAGTGCCTGACCAACACCTGCTTTCGGCGCAGCCGGAGGACATTGCCATCAACGTGGTGCATGAGGACGAGACACTGATTGTCCTCAACAAGCCGGCAGGGCTCGTTGTTCATCCTGGAAACGGCAATTGGAGCGGGACGCTGCTGAATGCCTTGCTCCATCATGCGCCCGAACTTGATTTGGTGCCGCGCGCCGGGATCGTCCATCGTCTGGACAAGGATACCAGTGGCCTGATGGTGGTGGCGCGGACGCTGGAGGCGCAAACGGATCTGGTGCGGCAGTTGCAGGCCCGGACGGTCAAACGTTATTACTACGCATTGGTGCGAGGGAATCTCGAGCGGGGCGGCACCGTCGATGCGCCGATCGGCCGGCATCCGACACAACGGACAAAAATGGCCGTGGTCCAAGGCGGCAAGGCGGCACGAACGCATTACCGGATTGTCGAGCGTTTCCTCGATTGCACGCTGGTCGAATGTGCGCTGGAAACGGGGCGTACGCATCAGATTCGCGTGCACATGGCGTCCATTGGTCATCCGCTGGTCGGGGATCCGGTGTATGGCACTGGCGCCAGCCGTGTGCCGATCGGCCCCGACTTCCCGCGACAGGCCTTGCATGCGCGCCGGCTGGGATTGGTTCATCCGGCAACTGGAAAGGCCATGCTGTGGAAGGCCGAACTGCCCGAGGATATGGCTGAGCTCATCGAAACGGCACGGATGTTGGCTGCTGAAGCAAAGGTGCTGGCGGAGGAATCCGAGGACGATTGGGACGAAAGTGAATTCGCCGATGGCCCGGAGATCATCTATGTTCGGGGCGACGGCGATTCCGAGGACGACGATGACGATCTTGAGTGATCCTTCGTGGTTCGTTCCTGACTGGCCGACGCCGCCATCGGTGTGCTGCCTGGCGACGACACGCTTAGGTGGCCTGAGTCGAGGTCAATATGCGAGCTTCAATCTGGGAGATCACGTTGGCGATGATCCTTTGGTGGTGGCCGCCAATCGGGCGAAAGTGGCAGCTCAGGTGAGGAGTGATCCGGTGTGGCTTCGGCAGGTGCACGGTACGCGAGTGATCAATGCCGCAGAATACCTGTCACCCGCTTTGCCTCCCGAGGCCGACGCGGCGTTTTCCCGGCAGGCAGGCGTTGGTTGTACGGTCATGACTGCGGATTGTCTGCCGGTGTTGCTGTGTGACGAGGCCGGAACAGTTGTTGCAGCGGTGCATGCAGGTTGGCGCGGGCTACTCGACGGGGTATTGGAGGCGACGATCAGTGCGATGGGCGTGCCAGGGGAAAAGCTGTTGGCCTGGTTGGGGCCGGCGATTGGGCCGCGGGCGTTCGAGGTTGGCGATGAGGTACGCAGGGCGTTCGTCACTGCTTCTGTCGCGGCGACGTCGGCTTTTCAGCCGACGATTTCCGGAAAATGGCTAGCAGATATCTATGCTTTGGCCCGCCAACGGTTGGCTGGGCGGGGCGTTTTGCGTGTGTTTGGCGGGAACTTGTGTACCGCCAGCGACGGGGAGCGTTTCTTTTCCTATCGGCGCGATGGGCAGACTGGACGCATGGCGACGATGATCTGGCTGGAAGAGTCGTAACCTTATCCTTCCAGCCAGCGGTTTAGCCTTCGCCCAGGTACGCCTTGCGTACGCGATCGTCGGCGAGCAACGCCTTGCCACTGCCAGAGAAACTGATCGAGCCGGTTTCCATGACGTAGCCGGTGTCGGCGACGTCGAGCGCGGCCTTGGCGTTCTGTTCAACGAGCAGGACTGTTACACCTTCGGCGTTGATCTTCCGGATGATATCGAAGATCATGCCGACAAAAATCGGAGCCAGACCCAGTGAAGGTTCGTCCATCATCAGAACGGTCGGTTTTGACATCAGGGCTCGGCCGACGGCCAGCATCTGCTGCTCACCGCCGGAAAAGGTGCCTGCCTTTTGTTTGTGGCGTTCTTTGAGGCGCGGAAAGAGGCTGAAAACATGTTCGCGGTCGGCTTCGACCTCGGCCTTGTTTTTTCGGGAAAAGGCGCCGAGCGTCAGATTCTCATCGACGGTCAGGTT
>CAYUYI010000009.1:0-17689 GCA_964448995.1 uncultured Propionivibrio sp.
CCCATGACAGAACTCATTCTCAAGCCGGGCAAAGAACGCTCGCTCTATCGCCGCCATCCGTGGATCTTTGAAGGCTCGGTCGCCCGCCTCAACGGGCGGGCCAAACCCGGCGACACCGTCGACGTGCTCGATGCCGACGGCCGTACCCTCGCCCGTGCCGCCTGGAGCCCGAAATCGCAAATCCGCGCGCGCATCTGGAGCTTCGATTCGCAAACGATCATCGACGACGCCTTTTTCAAACGCCGTGTTGCCGACGCTGTTGCCCGTCGCCAGGCGATGCCGCAGCTCGCCGGCCAGGAAGGCATGCGCCTGATTCACGGTGAATCCGATGGACTGCCCGGCGTCATCGCCGACCGTTACGGCGACACGATCTGCCTGCAACTCACCGCCGCTGGTCCGGACAAATGGCGTAAGGCCATCGTCGGCGCGCTGGTCAAGGCGACCGGCGTTGCGCGCATCTACGAACGCTCGGATTCCGACGTGCGCGGCCTGGAAGGACTCGAACCCGTGACCGGCTGGGTGCATGGCGAAGCACCGGACGCCCCCCTGTCCATCGACGAGAACGGTGTCCGCCTCGGCGTCGACGTGGTCGGCGGGCACAAGACCGGCTTCTATCTCGACCAGCGCGACAACCGTCTGCTGACGCGCGACCTCGCGGCCGGCAAGGCCGTGCTCAACTGTTTCTGCTATACCGGCGGCTTTTCCCTGCAGGCGCTCGCAGGTGGTGCGGCGTCGACGCTGTCGATCGACTCTTCCGGCCCGGCGCTGGTGGGCGCACGCGCCAATCTGGCGATGAATCCGCAACTCGATGCGTCGCGTGCCGAATGGCTCGAAGCGGATGTCTTTGAAGCGCTGCGCGTGTTCCGCAAGGAAGGGCGCCGTTTTGACCTGATCGTGCTCGATCCGCCCAAATTCGCCCCCTCCGCCGCACACGCCGAACGTGCGGCGCGTGCCTACAAGGACATCAACCTGCTGGGTTTCCGCCTGCTCAATCCCGGCGGCTATCTGATGACGTATTCGTGTTCCGGCGGCATCGGCCTCGAACTCTTCCAGAAGATTGTCGCCGGCGCCGCCGTCGATGCCGGCCGCGACGCGCGCATCCTGCGCCGTCTCGCCGCCGGCCCCGACCACCCGATCGCGCTGCACTTCCCCGAGGGCGAGTATCTCAAGGGCCTGCTGGTACAGGCGGATTGAGAAAGGCGTTCAACCACGGCGGGTCGCCGTGGTGAGTCGCCCCCCCGCCCTACTCGACCACGAACAGTCGACGCAGGTGGCGGTCGTAGAGGTTCTCGGTCACGCAGTGCGCGATGATCTCCCGGTGGCGCTTGAGCGCATCGGTGTAGGCCGCCCCCATTTCGGACGCCACCTTGTAGCCGACATGAATCAGTTGCCGGAATCCCGCATTGAAGCGTGGATGGCCGGGGATGTGGCGCAGTGTGGCGGCGAATTCTTCGCCGCTCCAGCCGGCCACCACCGCTGGCGAGGGAAGCTGTTCGCGCTGGATGTCGATGACCGCCGCGTACGGCGCGCACAGTTCGTCCATGCGCCCATATGCGTTGGCATAAATCGATTTGGCCAGCGCCAGGCCGTCGTCGCCGGCCAGCGCCAGGCCGATCACTTCTTCGAGCCACGACGTGCCCGCCGTTTTGATGTGAATGCCTTTGTCGTACTTGCGAATCAAGCGCCCCATCACCGGATAGATCGAAAACTTGTCGCTCCCTGAGTGCACACTCAGCTTGAGCCCGACCGGCAAGCCAAAGCGTTCGACGGCATAGTCGATCACCAGCAGATCGGCTTCGAACTCCTGGGCGAACTGAGCAACGTCGCCGACGTAATCGACGCCCTTGTTGAAACGGCCGGTGAATTTCGGCGCAATCGTCTGCACCGGCACCCTCAGATCAGCCAGCGACTTGAGGATGAACAGCAGATCCAGGGGTTTCTGCGCCTCGTCGACTTCGTCCATCGACACTTCGGTGACAAAGTTGCCGGCCCCCTTCTTTTCTGCAACATGACGGAATATCTTGGCCGCTTCCTGCGTTGCCAGCAGGAATTTGCCGGCGAACGCCCGCAGGTACGCTTCGCTGATCTCAAACGGCTGCTCGATGCCGGGAATTTCGAGCGTTCCGACCAGATGACGATGGTCGGACACAAATTGTTCGATGTCGGCAGTTGCTGCCGGTTTGCCAATGAAATCGGCCACGTCGACGGTAAAGAAGTCGGAAGGCGCGATGAAGCGATCGACATTGCCGAGATTGATGTGGTCGGCATCGATGAAATACTGGCCATCGTAACCCAGCGCCTTGACAGCGGCATCGGCCGCACGGCGGGTATCTGCGGGTTCGGAATGGATGATGTTGTGTTCGCGGTTGGATTTGTTCCAGACCGGCGTGATCGCAATACCGAGTTCCTGCCTGGCCTTGAGGGTCGCCGCCAATTGCGCCTCGCCCTGATGTGAGAATCGGTCCCCCGTGCCAAACGAATACTTTCCGAGCTTCATTGCCATCCTCCTTGAACAGAATTGATCGCGAGGCGCTGCGATGACCGTTTCATCCTAGACGACACGCGCCGGGAACTCAATCCGGACGAGCCGCAGCCGGCCAAAGCATTCGCTCACGCATTGCTGCCAGCGCCACGAATCATCGAGAAACGATAGGTGTCGTCACGCCGGGTCCAGCCCGCCTTTTCCCAGAAATCGTTGCCGACCACGTTATTGCGATAGACATCAAGGTGGGTCTTGTGGATGCCAAGCTGGGCCAGCGCCGTCAGGCAGCGCTCGACCAGCGCCGTGCCGACACCTTGTCGCCGGCAGTCGATATCCACGGCCAAGTGATGGAGATAGCCTCGCCGCCCGTCGTGCCCCCCCATCAGGCAACCGACAAGCCGGCCTTGGCGCTCGGCGACAAAGCTCAACCCGGGATTCCGGTCGAGAAAGCGCGCGATTGCCGCCTCGGAATCCGCATCGCGCACTGACACGCCGGGCGAACGCGCCATCAGGTCGATGAGCGCCGGGTAGTCGGAAAGGCACATCGTACGAAAAAGAATCGATTCGGATTTCATGGTCGTCGCGCACGCGGGTTGAGTTCAGTCACATTATGCCCGGCCGGCGCAAACCCTCGTCAAGCATCGCCTGCATGACGCCGGGCATTGCCGACGGATTAACGCGCCGTCCGCCCCCGATCCAGCCAGACATTCAGGGCCAGCAGCAATTGGTTCAGTTCCAGCGGCTTGGTGAGAACCTGATCGATGCCCGCCTCGAGATAGCGCGTGGCATCCGCCGCGAACGCATTCGCCGTGACCGCCAGAATCGGCATCGTCGCACACGCCGGGATCGCACGAATTCGCTGCGTGGCTTCGATACCGTCCATCATGGGCATCTGGATATCCATGAGGATCAGCGCATAGGTTTCCTGCCGGACTCGCAGCAGCGCGGCCTCGCCACTGCTGACGACATCGGCGTGCAGCCCGGCGGCCTCGACGAGCGAACGGGTCACGTCCAGATTGGAAGAATCGTCGTCGACCACCAATATCCGTGCACCGCCATGCCGCAGCCGAATGGACGTCTCCAGTTCGGCATTCGATGCCTGACCGGCGCCCTGCGCGACGGAACGCTTCTTCAGCCGCGCCGTCAGCCAGAACGTACTCCCCTCGCCCACCGTGCTTTCAGCGCCGACGGCTCCGCCCATCGCTTCTGCCAACCGCCGGGTAATGGCCAGACCCAGGCCGGTTCCGCCATATCGTCGCGTCGTCGATCCATCGGCCTGTTCGAACGGAGAAAACAGGCGGGCGAGGTCGGTGGCAGCGATGCCAATACCGCTGTCCTGTACTTCAAAACGCACGACCAGCGCCTCCTCGGTCTCTTCCTCGATGCGCGCACGAAGAACAACCTCGCCGGCTTCGGTAAACTTGACGGCATTGCTCGCATAGTTGAGCAACGCTTGCTGCAGACGCGTGCTATCGCCGCACAGATTCTCCGGGAAGATTCCGCATGCGACACGCAGGCGCAGCCCCTTGGCCTGGGCCGGTTCGACAAGCAACGATCGCACCGCTTCGACGACGCCGGCCACATCGACCGGCGCCTCGCGCAGCGTGATCTTGCCAGCCTCGATCTTGGACAGATCGAGAATATTGTTGATGACGTTGAGCAGGTGTTTACCCGCTGTCGCAACCTTGTCCAGGCGCTCGCGTTGCCGTAGCGTCAGGTCGTCGCGTCGCAGCAAATGGGTCATTCCAAGAATCGCGTTCATCGGCGTGCGGATTTCGTGGCTCATGTTCGCCAAAAACTGGCTCTTGGCGAGGTTGGCCGATTCTGCGGCATCTTTTGCCAGGCTGAGTTCCGCCGTGCGCGCCGCCACCTGCGTCTCGAGATTGACCCGATATTTTTCGAGCTCCGCCTCCGTGGCCTTGCGCTCCGAAATGTCACGCACGACGGCAAGCACCTTTTCCTGCTCGCCGATCCGGGCCGAGCGCAAGCTGACCTCGACCCAGAACAACGCTCCGTCGGCCTTGCGCGCCAACCATTCGAATGTCTGCGCACCTGCCGTCCGCGCCTGCCCGATTTTCGTCACTGCTTCCGCTTCGCTGAAGGGCGCCACATTGGCACTCAGGTCACCGACATTCATCGCACACGCCTGTTCGCGCTCGAGGCCGAACATCTCGCACATGCGCTGGTTCACCTCCTCGATCTTCCCGCTCGCTGCATCGTGAATGAAGATGGCGTCATTGACCGCATCGAAAACCGAATGGAAGCGCTGCTCGCTGGAGCGCAAGGTCAATCTCGCACGCACCAGGCGCTGAAAAAACCAACCGATACCAAAGACGCCGAACGCCCCGATCGCCAGATGCGCCGCCAACAGATGGCGGAAATCCTTGGCGGCAATCTCCAGATACGGCGTCAGCGAAACGGTCGCGCTGATGCCACCGCGAATATCGCCCACCCGGTAGCCCTGGTGTTCATGGCACTTGAGGCAACTGGGCTCCACCAGGAGTGGTCGCATGAAGCGAAATACCGGTTCGCCGTCCATGGTTTCGCGCGACGCTACTTCCTTCTTGCCGTTTTCGAAGGCCTTGAGCGCTGCGGTTTCCCATTCGTCGGCTGCGTTCTCCGGCCGGACAGGATTAAGGCTGGTAATGTGCGCGCGCATGCCTGACCGCTCGGCCGCCAGTTCATGGACCTGACGCGTCATGTAGGCGGGATTGATCAACGTCAGCGACCGACCGTCCGTCGTGGTCAAATCGCGTTCGGGCAGATGCTTGAGATAGGGATTCGGCGGCGACTTTTCCGTCGGCGGCACGTAAACGCCGCCATGCCCCGAGGCCCAGCGCCGGAAAAGCAAATCGTTTTCGAACTGCCCGCGCGCTTCGACATATGCAAATTCAATCGCCGCACGCTCGTCCTGGGATTTTTGCCAGAAGAGCGAAAAACCGATGAGCAGAAGCCACGCCACAACCACTGACCAAGCCGCCCGATCGCGGGTTGTCGCAGGCATCGACAGTAAGGATTGTGGTTTCAAAGCGGCAGATTCAGCGTCGTGATGATTATCGACCGGAGCGCTCAGCTTACCGCCCGCTCGCCGCGATTTCAACGAATCCGTCAAAGCGCCGGGCGACAAGCTGTCGCCCGGCGTACGGTACCGCCCCGATAGCGCGGGCTTACTCCACCACCACCTTTCCGTTCGGCACCTCGCCGAACACTTCCGGCGCATACATCGCCTCGACGCGCGTCGCCGGCAGCGAGAACTCGCCGGCGTTGTTCAGCCGGATCGTGTAGTCGATGCGGAAACGGCCGCGTGGCACGTAGGCGTAGTACGCGCGATACGCGCCGAAAGTCCGCTCGATGTAAGCCGGCCAGGCACGGCCGCTCTCGCGTTCACCCATCGCGGCAATGTGCGAGTCGCGGCCGTCGCCTTCGCCGAGGATGCGTGCGCCGGCGGGGATCGGATCGTTGAGCACCACCCACGACATCTCCTGCTCGGCATCGACCGTCAGGCGCACGCGCCAGACATCGCCGCGCGACACCTTGCCGGTGAGCTTTTCCTGCACCGGCGTCACCTCACGCGTCACGCGGAAGCCATTGGTCTTCGCCTCTGTCACCGGCACCGCCGCCAGCACCTGGATCGCCGCCCACGGTTTGCCGCTGCCCTCGTGTGCCAATTGCAGCTTGTCGCCGGGACTGGCCTTGGTCGGCCATGGCAGCAACAGCTTGTTTGGCTCATCCGGCTTGCCGGGCCACGCGAAGCTCTGCGTCGCCGAAACCAATGATGCCTTCGTCGTGCCACCGACGGCTTCCTTCTCGAAGGTCTTGCCGAAACGCTCCAGCGCGATCGTCGCCCAGACGTTGGCCACCGTTGTCAGCCAGCGGCCGCGCTGCTGGCGCAGCATCGCGCCCTGCACCAGCGCCGGCAGATCGTCCTTCCACGCCGGGTCGTCAAGCACCGCCTCGATCAGGCGGAAGGTATTGCTGTCGCCGCTGACCATCAGCCACCACCAGTAATCCGAGCGTTCGCTCGTAAACACCAGCCGTCCGCCGAGGTAGGACAAGCGATTGCGCAGTTCGCGTTCGGCCGCGGCCAGTTTCTCGGCGCGCTCCGGCAGCGCGGCCACCCGTCGCGCGATCAGGTACCAGTCGATCAGCGCCGAGGTCGGCAAGCGCAAGGGTTCGACCTCCAGGCTGGAGAGCGCCGACAGCGGCGCTTCACCGCGCCGGGTCAGGGCTTCGATCGCCGTCAGCTTGCGCACCACGAGGTCGCTTTGCGGCGCCCAGGACTCGGGCTTGATACGCCCCTCGGCGAAGGCCGCGAGGCCGCGCAGCATGCGCTGCGCGAGTTCCGGCGGCATCACAAAACCCGAGGCCTGGCTCACGTCGAGCAGATAAGCGGTCAGCGCCGGGCTGCCCGAATTGCCGCGCTCTTCACCGGGGAAGTAACGTGCCAGGCCATTGGCATCGAGATAGGTGGGCAGTGCCTCGACCACCTGCTGCCAGCGCGCCTGATCGCGCAGGCCGATCGCCACCGAAGTCTTCTGTTCGAGGCAGACGAACGGGTATTCCTCGAAGAAGCGCTTCAAACCGGGCGGCGGCGTCGACAGCTTCGCCGACAAGCCGACCTCGATGCCGCCGAGCGGCCCGGCCTTGCCAACCAGCGCGCCTGTCGGCGCAGCAACGGGCATGTCGAGCGAACCATCGACGCGGGCGAACGTCGCCTGCTGCACGGTCAGCGGCACGGCTGGCGCGATCTGCTGCGTGACGCGCAGGCGGTCCTTGGCGCTGCCGGCCTTGTCGCTCGCATCAAATTCCCAATTCAGCGACGTCACGCCCTCCGGCACCTCTGCAGCGAAGGCCACCTCGGCCGCGCTTTCGGCGTCGAGCTTCACTTCCTTCGTTTCCAGCGCCTTGTCGCCGGCCTTGGCCAAGAGGCTGACCGTCATCGGCTTGGCCGTGCCGTTGCGCACTGTCAGCAAGGCGCTGTAGCGATCCTTCTCGCGCACCAGTGGCGGCAGGCCGGAGATCAGTTGCAGATCCTGTTTCGTCCGCAGACTGCCACTGCCGGTACCGAAAAACCCGACACCGGCATCGGCAACCGCCACCAGTTTGAACTCGGTGAGCGAATCGTTGAGCGGTACGTTGATCACCGCGCTGCCGTTGGCATCGAGCGCGACGCGCGGATTCCAGAGCAGAAGGGTGTCGAACAGTTCACGCGCCGGTGCACGCCCGCCACCGCCACCGGGCGGCACGGCCTTTTTGCCGTAGTGCCGCTTGCCGATGACCTGCGACTGCGCCGTCGCCGTTTCGACCTGATAGGCACGTTTGGGCAGCATCGCATCGAGCAGTTTCCAGCTTTCGTTCGGGCGCAGTTCCAGCAACGCCTGATCGACGGCCGCGAAGGCGACTTCGGTGCCGGCCGGTACCGGTTTGCCGTCCGGCTGCGTCACCTTCACCCGCACCTGCGCCGATTCGCGCGGCCGGTAGTCGGCCTTCTCCGGCGACACCTCGACCTTGAGCTTGAAGGCGTCGATGCCGACATCGATGGCCGCCAGACCGAACTTGTACGCCGGCTTGGCGAGATCGACCATTGCCGTCGGCTGCGCCGGATTCCACCATTCCCTGAACCAGGCCAGCGGCTCGCGCCAGCCCCAGCTGAAGAACGAGTACCACTTGAGCGGCTCGATGCGGCCGCGTACGGCGAGCACCGAGATGAAGGCGTTCGGCCCCCATTCACCCTTCACCGGCAACTCGATGACCGGCTTGAAGCGCGACAGCGGCACGACCCACGTATCAACGATGCCACCGGCCTCGACCGCGACCAGCGCCGTTGCCTCGCGGAACGGTGTGCGCACCTGCAGGCGCGCCGTCTCGCCGGGCGCGTAGCTGCGCTTCTCGGGAATCACGTCGATGCGATCCTGGTTGCCGGCCGTAAACCACAGGTCACCCGGCCCGGCGACCCAGTAACTGGTGCCGGCATAGGTGACATTGCCCGCCTTGTCGCGCGTTTCGGCAAGCAGATAGACGTTGCCCGGCTCACTCGTCTTCGGCGCACACACCAGCTTGCCGCGCGCATCGCTCTTGCCCTGGCAAATCTCGCCGAGATCCTTGAATTCGGTGTGATGCTCGTAGGCGTAGAAACCGCCAACGATGCGCTTGCGATGACTGTAGTCGACACGGCGCTTGCCCATGATCTTGATGGGCGCCTCGGCCACCGGTTTGCCCTGCACATCGAGCACCACCACCTCGACCGTGCCGGATTCCTGGACCGACGCCCAATCCTTGACGGCGATGCCGGCAACGACAGCGGACGGCGCGAGTTCAACGCTGCCGTGGATCGTCTGGATTTCGCCGTTGGGATCGGCAAAGCTCATCTCGGCGTAGAGTTCGCTCGGCCCCTGGATTTTTTTCGGCAGGGCCACTGCGAGTTTGCCGGCGCCGGCGTGGTCGAGCGTCAGCGGCTGCTTGTCCGAAATCAACAGTTCCCGCTCGCGACCGTCATCGACGGCGAACGCAGTGCGCCCCTGCTCGTCGAAATCGACAATGAAATGGAAGCCGTCATAGCCCTTGTACTCGGGCCAACGCGGGCGCAACGTCGCCGACACTTCGACCTTGGCGCCCTTGGCCGCGCCGCCGTTGAGGAACGATAGCCCGAGCGCCAGCGGCACTTCCTTCGGCGCGACGAGTCGCGTCTCAACCCCCTGAACGCTGCCGGCGAACACCGGCAGACGAAAATCGGAAACGCGGAAACTGCCGCTGAAAACGCTGGCGAGGCGTCCGTTCCGGGTATCGCGCAGTTCGACCTGATAGGCGCCGCGCTTCGCCGAATCGGGGATCTTCCATTGATTGGTCGCTACGCCGCGACTATCCCAACTCACCGGCTGGCGGAACTCGTCGCCGCTACCGTCGTGGCGAATGACCAGTTCCGTCGGCAACGCCTTGGCGTCGGGGAAAGCGAACGATTGACTGTTGCGCTCGCGCGCGATGTGTTTCATCGACACCGTCTGTCCGGCACGCAGCAACGTGCGGTCGAGGACCGTATGGATCTTGCGGGATTCAAAGTCACCCCAGGTTTCGACACCGAAGCGCCACGGCTCGATACCCTCGTTCCAGTCCGAGCGCACGAAACTGTAGTCCTCGCCGAGCCGCGCACTGGCAAAGAGGAAATTCGCTTCGCCGCAATCGGTTTCGCTCAGCGTTGCTTCGGCCAGTGCCCGCCCCTGCGCGTCGGTCCGCCCCTGCCAGAGCGATTTTCCGCCGCAATTGGAAATGCGCACTTCAGCACCGGCGACCGGCTTGCCGCTGTCGAGCGCCGTCACCCACACCAGCGCATTGTCCTTGCCGCGCTTGAGGTGCACGGCCAGATTGGTCACCAGTGCCGTCGTGCGCACGTACATCGGTTTTGGCGTCGACAGCAACGCCGCGCCGAGCAGTCGGCTCTCGATTTCGACCAGATGGAAACCCGGTTTCTGCAACGGAATGCCGACCACTTCAAACTCGGCACTACCGCCCGGTTTGGGCAACTCGCGGCTGGCGACACCGCGCTTGTCCTTGAGGAACGAAAGTTCGCGGGCATAGTACGGGTCGTCATAATCAAACGCTTCCTTGCCCTGCCCGATCCGGTGGCGCTTGGTCTGCTGCTCGAACTTCACCAGCGCCCGCATCGCGGCGATCACCTCTGCATCGTCAGTCAGGCGCTGTGCGGTGAAGCGGTGCGCGTTTTCCGACGGCATGGTCAGGTTGGCAACCGGCAGGCTGGCCTCGACGTTGCGCAAGGTCACCGGCAGGACACCCCCTTCCTTGAGTTCGAGAATGCCGAACGCACCGGGGAATTTGGCCAGCGGTGGCAGCGTGCCGGTTTTTACGCTCAGCGGGAAGCTCGCGGCATTGGCCAGACTGCGCCCGGCCTCGTCCTTGAGATCCGCCGGCAGTTCGATCCTGAATTCGGCATTCTGCGCAAACGGGCGCTTGAACGTCAGGCTGGTGACCGTACTCTCGCGATAGCCCTCGCCCGTCTGCGCCTGCGGTGCGCGTGCGCCATCGGCCCCGCCAAGACGCGCTTTGGCGGCTTTCCCGGCATCCACGGGGGCCGAAAAATCGACGCGCAGGTCGGAAAGCGGCGAACACGGCGCGTTGGGCTTCTCGCGCTCGCAACTGAAAGTCGCCCGGAACGGCTCGCGCACCGTGTAGGAGAAGCGCTCGGCGCGGCTCGTCCTGGCGCCATTGAGTGCCTCGACCCCCTGGCCCCACACCAATCGCATTTTTGCCCCGGCCGGCAAGCGCTCGCCGCAGGCGATCGCCAACACGTTCGCCGTATTGGCGCCACGATTGACCGCCGCCAGCATGTCATTGCGGACCGCATCCGGCAGAATGCGCGCCGGCATCCGGTGGCCGACGCCGTCGGCTTCGCACCAGACGTTGCGCTCGACAGACTCGCGCTTGAGCCCGCCACTCGCATCGATCAGGAAGGCCGAATCCTCTTCGATGGCGCCGCCCGGACGCGGCATGATCGAACGCGGCCACGGCCCCGGCGCAAAGAAGGCGTAACCCGGCTCGCCGGTCATTGGGTCTCCGTCGGCCGCTTTCAGATTGGGCTTGAGCCGGAAGTCGCAACGCTCGCCCGGCTGCAGCGGACGGTCGAGCGTGTAGGACCAGCTTTTGCTATCGCCCCAGCGTCCCTTGCCGCCAACCCCGCCACAGTCGACCTCAAACGGTGCCGGCGCTTCCGGTCGCCCGAGCGGCACCATGTCGGCATTGAAGACGACGGTTGCGCGGATCTGCCGATCGACCTGACCCTGCGGCGTAAACTGCCGGACGAAGGCCGCCTCGGCGACACCACTGGCCCCGGCCACCAGCAGCCCGGCCACCATCCACGCGCGCAGCATCGGCGATGAAAAAGACATGACGATCCCTCAATGACAAATGGCAGAACTGTGATTATAGGCACCCTCACCGCAGCCAACGAGACAAAATTGAAGGCGCGGCAGCCGCATCGCCCATCGCCGGATGACCATGGCGCCGTAAAATACGTTGTCACGAACAATCGCTGATCCGAAATTTGTTGCCCCCGCGCATCCCGACCCTGCGGTTCGGTTGGTCGGAGAAACGGGTGCCATGAACCGTTCAAGGACGTCGCCCCGTGCCGAAGCAGCCAACCGCCAGCGCAGAACACTTCCGCCCCGACATGCCCGAGACACCGGGACCGGGGCGCCGCCATTTTCTCCGCCGTTGCGCCCTGCTGCTGCCCTTGCTGAGCGCCTGCGCGACGCAATACCGCCCCGGCAGCGCGACCACGGCGCTACCGCCCCATCCCCGGCTGCTGGCGACACAGCAGGACTGGCAATCGCTTGCCGAACGCCAACGGCGTGACCCCGATCTGGCCAAGTGGGTCGCGGCGATTCTGGCGAGGGCGCGCGGCGATCTGGCCAAGCCGGCCGTCGAACGTCGCCTCGAAGGACGACGCCTGCTCGGCGTGTCGCGAGAATTTCTTCGCCGTAGCCTGTTCTGGGCCTTTGCCTGGCGGCTGACCGGCGAACGGGTGTTCGTCGAGCGAGCGCAACGCGAGATGCTCGTCGTCGCGGCCTTCACCGACTGGAACCCGGCGCACTTCCTCGACGTTGCCGAAATGACCACCGGCCTCGCCATCGCGTATGACTGGCTATACACGGAATTGTCGCCGACAGCACGCATGACGATCCGGCACGCCCTCATCGACAAGGGCATCGCCCAGGCCCGACACGGTCACAAGACCTTCAAGTCCACCCACAACTGGGGACAGGTGTGCATCGGCGGCATGGTCCTCGGCGCGCTCGCCGTTGCCGAGGACGCGCCGGAACTGGCCGCTGACCTGCTTGCCGCCGCGCAGCGCGACGCCCCCATCGCGCTGGCCGCCTATCGGCCCGATGGCGTCTATCCCGAAGGGCCGGGCTACTGGGTCTATGGCACCAGCTACGAGGCATTGCTGATTGCGGCATTGCGCAGTGCGCTCGGCACCGACTGGGGCCTCATGGCCGCCCCCGGCCTGTCGGAAAGCGCCTTGTTCTACGCGCAAAGCATCGGCCCGACGGGCAGATATTTCAATTTCGCCGACTGTGGCGAAGAAGACGCTTTGCCGGTCGCGCTGGTGTATCTGGCGCGCGAACGCCGACAGCCGGCGCTGCTGGCCACCCAGCGCGAACGCATCCGCCGCAACAAGGGACTGACCGAGCGCTTCGCCCCGCTCAGCGCGTTGTGGTGGCCGGACACCGCAGGCGGCCACGCCCCGCCACTCGCCTACGCCGGCCAGGGAATCCAGCCACTCGCCATCTGGCGGACGGCCTGGGACGATGCACAGGCCTTGTGGTTTGGCATCAAGGGCGGTGGCGCGCACAGCAATCACGGTCACATGGATGCCGGCAGCTTCGTCCTCGATTGGGGCGGCGTACGCTGGGCCAAGGATCTCGGCATGCAGGACTACCACAGTCTCGAAAGCCGTGGAATCGACCTGTGGAACATGAAACCGGGATCGCCGCGCTGGCAGGTTTTTCGCCTCGGCAGCGCGGCGCACAATACGCTCACGCTCGACGGCCAAGCGCACAGCGCGACGGGCATGGCCACGCTGACGATGGCGGAGCCGCGTACCGCACGCATCGACCTCTCGGCGGTGCTCGGCGTTCCGGCACAGCGCACGGCGCGCTTTGCCGATAATGCGGTCACCCTCGACGACACCGTCGACGCCGTGCCGGGACGCCAGGTTCGCTGGGCCATGTGCACCGAAGCCGAAATACAGATTGAGGGAAGCATGGCGCGTCTCTCGCTCGGCGGCCAGCAACTCCTCGTGCAGTTCAGCGGAACGCCGGTGGCGCTTTCCGTCCTTGATATCAGCCGACCACGCCGCGACTTCGATCATCCCAACCCGAACACGCGGCAGCTGATCGCCATGGCACCGGTGCCCGCCGACGGACAGTGGCGACTATCCGTCCGCCTGACTCGAACGGCCCAATCCGATGCTTCAGCGTATTCGTGATGCAGGTCGCTTGCGGTTGGACGTAGCCCGGGATCGCGGTGCCGCCGCATCACGCACCGCCAGCACCGCGCCGATTTCTTCCTCGCTTGCCAGGCGCCATTGGCCCGGTTGCAAACCGGCGAGCACGAAGGGGCCGATGCCGGCACGAACGAGGCGCAGCGTCGGGTAACCGACTTTGGCCGTCATGCGCCGCACCTGGCGGTTCTTGCCCTCGCGAATCGTCAGTTCGAGCCACGCGGTGGGGATGCTGGCACGAAAGCGGATCGGCGGCGTCCGCGGCCACAGGCCTGCGGGCTCGGCAATCAGGCGCGCTTCTGCCGGTCGGGTGATGAAATCGCCGAGATCAACCCCATGCCGCAAGGCGGCCAACGCACGCTCGTCCGGCTCGCCTTCCACCTGCACCCAATATGTCTTGGCCAGCTTATGGCGGGGATCGGCAATACGCGCTTGAAGCGGGCCGTGGTCGGTCAGCAGCAACAGCCCTTCGGAGTCGGTATCGAGTCGTCCGGCCGGATAGACGCCGGGACGATCGATGACATCGGCGAGGCAACGATGCGGCGGCGAGGGCGTGAACTGGCTGATGACACCAAAGGGCTTGTTGAGCAAAAGCAGCGTGGGCATGGCGGAACCTTGTTCATGACGATGGGCAGGCGCGGTGATCATCATCGCATAATCGCCGCAGCGAGACACGCCGACACTGCGCCAGCCTCGTTGTAAGCCTCGAAAACAGAAGGGGTTTTTCCTTGACCGACGAGCGTTTTTCCACTACCCTTTGCCGGTTTTTCCCGTCAAAAAAAAGCCCACCCGATAAGGAGATTGCAATGCGTGATTCGATCCGTGTCAAACTGGCCGCAACGCTGGTGATGACCGCTCTTGCTGCCCCTGCACTTGCCGCCGACACGATCAAGATCGGTGTGGCCGGTGCCCACACCGGCGACCTCGCCGCGTACGGCCTGCCGACCAAGGAAGCCGCCGAACTGGTGGTGGCCGATGTCAACGCCAAAGGGGGCATCAACGGCAAGAAGATCGAACTCGTGTTCGGCGACGATCAGTGCAAGCCGGAAATCGCCACCAACGTCGCCACCAAACTGGTGTCTGAAGGCGTGAACGTCGTCATCGGTCACATCTGCTCCGGCGCCACCAAGGCGGCGCTCGGCATCTACAAGGGCGCCAAGGTTACGGTCATCAGCCCGTCGGCGACCAACCCGCCGCTGACCAAGAGCGGCGAATATCCGAATTTCTACCGCACCATCGCGGCTGACGACGATCAGGGCAAAGCTGCCGCCGCCTTCGCGGTCGATAAGCTGAAAGCCAAGAAGATTGCCGTGATCCACGACAAGGGCGACTACGGCAAGGGCTTCGCGGACTTCTCGAAGGAAGCCATCGAAAAGAGCGGCAAGGCCAAGGTCGTGATGTACGAAGGCATTCAGACCGGCGCCATGGACTACTCCGCCGTCATTCAGAAATTGCGCAAGGAAGGCGCCGATGTGCTGATCTTCGGTGGCTACCACCCGGAAGCCTCCAAGCTGATCTCGCAGATGCTCAAGAAAAAGATTACCGTTGCCTTCATCGGTCCCGATGGCATCAAGGGTGACGGCTTCCTGAAGATCGCCGGCAAGGATGCCGAAGGCATCTATGCCACCGGCCCGATGGACGTTTCCAAGCTGCCGATGAACGCCAAGTCGCACGCCGACTTCAAGATCAAGTTCAGCAAGGAGCCGGGCACCTTCTTTGATCAGGCACACGCGGCCATTGTTGCTGCCGTCAACGCCATCAAGGTGGCCGGCGGTACCGACCAGGCCGCGCTGGCCAAGGCGCTCCGGAGCAGCCCGGTCGACACCGCGATCGGTACGATCAAGTTCGACAAGAAGGGCGATGCCGAAGGCGTCGGCTTCTCGGTCTATCAGGTCAAGGACGGCGCGTTCGTCGAGGTCAAGTAAACATCGGCGTCAATCCGTAGTATCCGGGAGGGGGTTCCGACCCCCTCCCGATTTTTTAATGCAACACGAAACCCCAAGCGCGCCCCATTCCATGGACATTCAATACTTGCTTGAGCTGCTTCTGGGCGGCATCGTCAAGGGCAGCATCTACGCCCTGATCGCCCTCGGCTACACGATGGTGTACGGCATCATTCAGCTCATCAACTTCGCCCATGGCGAAATTTACATGATCGGCGCCTTCGTCGCCTTCATCGTCGCCGGTGTCATGACCTACAGCGGATACACCGGTCTTTCCGTACTGCTGCTGGCCGCCGTCATCGCCGTCATCTACTCCGCCGCCTACGGCTTCACGCTGGAAAAGATCGCCTACCGGCCGCTGCGCAACGCGCCGCGCCTGTCGCCGCTGATCAGCGCCATCGGCGCCTCGATTTTCCTGATGAACTATGTGCAACTGGTGCAGACCCCCGACTTCCTGCCCTTCCCCGAGCTCATTCCAGAATTCGAATTCATGGGCGAATTCTCCAGCATCCTGAGTTCAGCCGACCTCGTCATTCTCATCGTCACCACATTCACCATGATCGCCCTGACCGTACTGATCAGATTCACCAAGATCGGCAAGGCCATGCGCGCCACCCAACAGGACCAGATCATGGCCCGGCTGGTCGGCATCAACGTCGACCGCGTCATCTCCTGGACCTTCATCATCGGCTCGATCCTCGCCGCCATCGCCGGCGTGCTGATCGGCTCGCGCACCGGCCAGATCAACACCGTCATCGGCTTCATGGCCGGCATCAAGGCCTTTACCGCCGCAGTGCTCGGCGGCATCGGCAACATCCCCGGCGCAGTGCTGGGTGGCTTGGTGCTCGGCATCGCCGAAACGCTTGGCGCCGGTTACATCTCCAGCGCCTACGAGGACGTTTTCGCCTTCGGCCTGCTCGTCCTGATCCTCACCCTGCGCCCCGCCGGCCTGCTCGGCAAAGCGGTCAAACAGAAGGTCTAAGGCCATGACGCATCTCAAGAAATCCCTCGGCATCTGCCTGTGGTTCATGTTCCTGACGCTGCCGCTGATGGTCGTGCGGGTCAACACCGTCAATCGCGAAGTCGAATGGCGCTGGGCCAACGTCATCTGGGTCGGCGTCTGCGCCTTCGTCATCGCCTGGCTTTGGCAATTCTCGATCGAGCGCCGGGCCAACCGCCGCGCTGAAATGGTCACCGACCCCCACCCGGAAACCCGCAAGCACACGCTGCTGCAACGCCTTTCGGACGACCCGGTGCTCAGCCGTCGGGCGCTGATCGGCGTCGGCGTGCTCGCCGTGCTCTTCCCGTGGCTGGTGTCGAGCGCGCAGAACTTCTACCACGTCAACATCATGGTCAGCGCGCTGATCTTCGTCGTGCTTGGCCTCGGGCTCAACATCACCGTCGGCCTCGCCGGTCTGCTCGATCTCGGTTATGTCGCCTTCTTCGCCGTTGGCGCCTACACCTACGCCCTGCTCGACCAGCATTTTCACCTTGGTTTCTGGATCTGCCTGCCGCTCGGCGGCATCATGAGCATGCTTTTCGGTCTGCTGCTCGGCTTTCCGATCCTGCGCCTGCGCGGCGACTACCTCGCCATCGTCACGCTCGGCTTCGGCTCGATCACCAAAATCGTGCTCGAAAACTGGGACACGGTCTTCGGCGGTGCCGCCGGCATCGCCAACATCGCCCGCCCGGACTTCTTCGGCATGGAACTCGACGGCCGCATGAAGGCGATGTACAGCTACTACATCGTCGTCGCGCTCGTGGCGCTGACCATCTTCGTCATCAACCGCCTCAAGAACTCGCGCATCGGCCGCGCCTGGATGGCCCTGCGCGAAGACGAAATCGCCTGCGAAGCCATGGGCGTGGACATGGCCCGCACCAAGCTCTCGGCCTATGCCCTCGGCGCCTTCTGGGCCGGGCTCGTCGGCGTGCTGTTCGCCGCGCACAACTCGTTCATCAACCCCGACAGCTTCACCTTCATGGATTCGGCCATGGTCCTGGCCATGGTCGTTCTCGGCGGCATGGGCTCGATCCTCGGCGTCATCATCGCTGCGCTGGCGCTCAAGCTGCTGCCCGAATATCTGCGCGCCTTCGCCGAGTACCGCATGCTCGTTTTCGGCGCCGTCATGGTGCTGATGATGATCTTCCGTCCGCAGGGGCTGATCAACGACATGCGCCGCAAGTATGAATACGACACCGTCGAGGGAGGAAAAGACAATGACGGCAACTAAGAAAAAACTCCTCGACGTC
>CAYUYI010000010.1:0-17385 GCA_964448995.1 uncultured Propionivibrio sp.
ATCAAGATGAACATCGACACCGACACGCAATGGGCGTTCTGGGACGGCGTGCGCGGCTTCTACAAGAAGAACGAAGGCTACCTGCAAGGCCAGATCGGCAACCCCGAGGGCGAGGACAAGCCGAACAAGAAGTACTACGATCCGCGCGTCTGGCTGCGCAAGGGTGAAGAGACGTTCAAGGCACGCCTGAAGCAGGCCTTCGAGGATCTCAACAACGTCGGCACGCTGGCCTGAGTCGGATTCAACCCATGAAAAAGCCGACCCGCTGCGGGTCGGCTTTTTTGTTTTGATTCCGGCCAATACCTACATCGGCATCAACAGATTCGGCAGGAACATGACGATCGATGGACAGAAGGTCACCAGCGCCAGCACAGCCAGCATCACACCAAAGAAGGGAAGCATGCACTTGGTCAGTTGCTCGATGGAAATTCCCGCAATGGCACTGCCGATGAACAGGGTATTCCCCACCGGTGGCGTGATCAGACCGATACCCAGATTGAGCATCATGATGATGCCAAAATGGATCGGATCGATGCCGATCTTGATGGCAATCGGCAAAAGCACCGGCGTCGCCACCAGAATGATCGCCGCCATGTCCATGATCATCCCCAAAAACAACATGATGCCGTTGAGAATCAGCATGATCAGGATCGGATTGTCGGTTACCCCCAAAATCGATTGCGCGACCAGACCAGGAACCCGCAGATAGGCGGTCAGCCAGCCGAA
The DNA here is from genome assembly GCA_964448995.1 of uncultured Propionivibrio sp. GTDB lineage: Bacteria > Pseudomonadota > Gammaproteobacteria > Burkholderiales > Rhodocyclaceae > Propionivibrio. The sequence continues at coordinate 727 of CAYUYI010000010.1, forward strand.
TGCACTGGACGTGCCGATCATGATCAGGATGATGGCCAGGATCTTCAGCGAGTTGCCAAGAATCTCGTTCATGCGCGAGAGCGGAATCTCGCGATAGACAAAAAAGGTGACGATGAAGGCCCAGACTGCGGCCAACGCCGCCGATTCCGTCGCGGTGAAGATGCCGGAAATCACGCCGACGACCACGATCAACACCGTCGCCAGACCGAGACTTGAATCCCACAGTGACTTCATGGCGGTCCGGAAATCAACCTTCTCGCCCACCGGGTACTTGCGGATCACCGACATGATGTAGCAGAAGACCATCAGCGCCACCCCGAGCAGAATGCCAGGGATGACGCCCGCCAGAAACAGCCGGCCAATCGAAACGCTGCCGGCCACCAGCGCGAAGATGATCATGTTGTGACTGGGCGGAATCAGGATCCCCTGCACTGAGCCGGCCATGGTCACCGAGGTCGCGAAATCGCCGTCATACCCTTTTTTCTTCATGATCGGGATTAGCAGCGAACCAATCGACGAGGTATCTGCCGCCGAAGACCCGGAAATACCGCCGAAGAACATGCTGGCCAGCACGTTGACCATCGCCAGCCCGCCGCGGAAACGCCCGACCAAAGCGTTGGCAAGCCCCACCAGACGCGCGGAGATGCCACCAGCGCCCATGATTTCACCGGCAATGATGAAGAATGGCACTGCGAGCAAAACGAAAACATCGATACCGCGCACGATTCCCTGAGCCACGACCATCAGCGGGAGATCCAGATACCAGGTGGTGATGATTGAAGAAAGACCCAACGCAAAACCGATCGGCACCCGCATGAAGATCAGTACGACAAAGCTGCCGAGCAACAGGATGGTTGCGATTTCATTGGTGGCCATAAATATCCCTCGCCCGGGCGATGATTTGAATGATGATGGCCAGACCGGCAACCGGTACTGAAGCGTAGAGGAAGCTCGACGAGATACCCATGCCCGGCAATGAGTTGTTGCGCGTCATATCGACCAGATTGATTCCCTGCACCAGCAGAAACAAGCCGAAAAGCGCGATCAGAATCATCACGATGGCATCACGGATTTTCCGGATTTTCACCGGCAAATACTCATCCATGAAGGTCAGCGACAGGTGCGCATCATCGCGAACGCGCGTACTGGCGCTGAGCAACCCGAACCAGACCATGGCGAACAAGGCCAGTTCTTCTCCCCATGCTGGCGAATAGCTGTAAACGTAGCGGCCAAAGACCACCCCGGAGACGACGACCAACTGGATCAACAGCATCGTCTTGCAGACGTACTCCACCACCTTGTCTGCGACTTTAATCAGAGCATCCACCACCAGCCCTCCCCTTCGAGCGTTACGAAACAGACAAGGGGCTCACGCCCCTTGTCTTTGCCTAGCAAACAGTTACTTCGTATTCTGGATCTGCTCGACCAGTTTCTTGTAGTTGGCGCCATACTTCTCAACAACCGGCTTGACGGCATCCTGCCAGGGCTTCTTGTCGGTGATGTCGGTAATGATGGTTCCCTTGGCCTTGAGCTGGGCAGCGGCATCGGCTTCACGCTTCTGCACGCTGGCACGAACCCGCTGGCCGGCCTCAACCGCCGCTTCGGTCACCAACTTCAGATCGTCGGCACTCAATTTCTTGGCCGTCGCCTCGGACATGACGATGATGCTGGGGCTGAACACGTGTCCGTCGAGCGTGTAGTACTTGCCCACTTCATAGAACTTGTTGTTGAGGTAGGCCGTGATCGGATTTTCCGCGCCATCAACCACGCCAGCCTGCAAGGCGCTGTAGAGCTCGGCATAGGATACCGCCGTCGGAGAAGCCCCCAGTGCGCGGATGGTATCCATCATGATCGCCGTCTGGCCGACACGGATCTTGAGGCCCTTCAGGTCTTCAACGGTCTTGATCTGCTTGCTGCGGGTGATGAAATGGCGCGGACCTTCGTCGAAGTAGGCAATCCCCAGCATGCGGGTATTCTTTTCCTTGAAGTTCTCCAGGATCTCCTTGCCGACCGGGCCTTGCAGCACGTTCCACATATGGTCGCGGTTGCGGAAGATATATGGCAGAGCCAGCACGTTGCTCTTGTCGGCGCCAAATTCGGCGGTGATGTTCGAATTGGCACGGAAGAAGTCAAGCGCACCCATCTGCACGGACTGGATTTGCGTCTTCTCGTCTCCCAACTGGGAGGAGAGATAAACGGCAATCTCGATGCGGTCCTTACTCTTTTCCTTGACGATTTTGGCGAACTCCATGGCCCCCTCGGCCATGATATCGGTGGGCGCATTCTGCTCGCCCCACTTCAACACAATTTTCTGTTGTGCACAAACTGGCACCGCGACCGCAAACATGAGCGCCACTGCGGTAATGAGCTTTCTTGTCTTCAACATAGCCTCCTCCACGATTGTTTGAGAAACTTGAAACCAGACTTTCGGACAGACCAACAGACCAGCCACAACTTTTTCTGACAAACCCACTGGTACTCGAGCTAACTCAAGACAGCACTCGATATTTCTGGAACGATACCTTAATCAATTTGCAAAAACAATCAAATGCCAGGCACAAAAATTGGCTTGGCCATCTAGATTAGGAATATCGACTGAAACTTCGTGAGAAGGCTACGTCGAGAATCAATCAGTGGCGTCGTTTGCAGGAACGGACGACGCCCGGTAGCAGTCACGACCTGCCGCCTTGGCCGCGTAAAGCGCCTGATCGCCTTGCTGGAGAATGCTGTCGAGCGGTTCGCCTTTTTGGGCCAAATGACCACCGACGCTCACCGTTACCTCAACCGGGCATCCCGCTGAATCGAGGATCGGTTGATTGGCCCGAATCACCGCGCGCAAGCGCTCGCCCAAACCGTTGAGCGCTTCGGCATCGGTCGCTTGCAGCAAAACCAGAAACTCGTCACCGCCCCAGCGCGCCGCCACGTCATAGGGCCGCAAGGTGGTTCGAATCGACTCGGCCACGGCCCTGAGCACCTGATCGCCCACCGCGTGACCGGCACGATCGTTGATATCCTTGAACGAGTCGATATCCAGCCAGAGAATGCCAACGCAATTGCTTTCCCGCGCAGACCGCGCCAATTCCGCTTCGATATACTCGGTCATGCCACGGCGGTTCAACAGTTCGGTCAGCGGGTCTATTTTGGCCAACCGCTCCAACGCCGCCGTCCGGTCCTGAATCTTGGCTTCCAGATCACGCTTCGACTCGAGCACGGCGTGAGCCATCCGTGAAAAACGCATCAATAACGCACGAATTTCCCCGGTTCCCAACCGGTCGAGTTGAACAGCAATTTCTCCACCCGCCTCGACATCGGACATGGCGCGATCGAGGCGACGTAACGGCTTCAGGACATAGTGCCCAAGCGCGACGTTGAACAAGATGAGAACGCACAGCAATGTCACGACATAGACAACCGAAATGCCGGCAAATCGGCTGATCGGGAGCAGCACGTCGAGATCGAGCAACGTGATTTCATACCAGGCAATCTCGGGCACATAGGTCACCCCAGCCAGATGTCGCTTGCCTTCCAGGGTCACGAATGCCGTGATCACCGTCTTCTTCAACGATCGCAATTCTTTCATCGCTGAAAGAATCGCCTTGCGATCCTCATCGCGGTCGAAAAGCAGGTCGACGTTCTTTTGCGCGACGCCGTGCTTGCTGATGGTGTTGAAGTCGATGAGCGAGGGATTCCGGTGTAACTGAATCGCGCCGTCCAGATCGACGAAAAGGCTGGTCACGCCAGGATCGCCGCTCTCGACGACATCCGCGATGAACGAGGCAAGATCAAGGCCAGTCCCGGCGATACCCAGGATTTGGGTACCGTCCCGGATCAGTACGTCGATCCACAGTTTCGTAATCCCCAATTCCGGATCGGGATTCACGTTGATGTGGATCACCTGCTGCTGACGAACGAGATCGAAGAACCATGCATCCTTCGGCGAATCTTTGTTCAGCACATAGCGGAATTCCTGGCCCTTGAACTCGTTTTTGGCGTTGTTATGGTAGTAATGGCCATTTCCCAGCAGCCCAATGAAATAGCTGTGGTCGGCGAAGTTCTGGCGAAACCGCTCCATTTCCGCCAAGGCCCGCTGCCTTTTCGCCGAATTGTCCGGATCATGCGCCCACTCCACCAGATAGGGCGAATAGGCCATCTGACGCGAAAGCGCGACCTCGCGCAGAATCGGCTGTAGCGTACGGCTCTTGTCGTACAGCACTTGCTTTTCGGCATAGCGCTGCGCCCATTGCTCGAAAACCCCCTCCACCATCGCGCGTGCAGCCAACCACGTCGGAATCGCCGATACGATGAACAGCAGAATGGTCAGAAGCAGAAATCGCGGCTTGAGGTTCATGGTTTGAGCAACGAACATCCTTTCCGGCTTTCAGCATACCTCAGTCGACGAAGTGACGCGTCACGACAACTCACTGATGCAAAACCCCGATACACCCTCGACGTCCGCGTTTGACGAGTTTTCGTAGCTGACGTTCGGCCATCGGAAGGCTCGCGCACACATGCGCCGGGAACGCGTTGCATCCGGCCCAACGGCCGCTTTCCAAGCGAATGGCGGCGACCGCACGTCCGCCATCAACAACTGCCAGCACGCACCCCGTCGCCCCACCGTGCCATGCCGCCACCACGGCATCCATGGCCTCTTCCTGCGGCACATGCAGACTGAGCAGCGCATCAATCGGCGAATCGAACTCCGCACAAATGATCGCCGGCAAAAAACGGGGATGAGAGAACACGTCCATTCATCCCTTCTAGCACGCCCGGACTCACTTGTAAAAGCGTACCGCATCAGGGCACAATCGCGACTCACCGGAGCAAGCTCGATGTGGTTTGATGTAATCATCGTGGGCGGCGGCCTTGCGGGGCTGTCCTTGGCCTGCGCCCTGCGCGAAACGCGGCTGAAAATTGCCCTTGTCGAGAGTCACCCGCCGCGTCCCGCCGAAGGCTGGGACGCGCGAGTCTACGCCGTCAGTCCGGCCAATGCCGAATTTCTGAAGCAGATCGGCGCCTGGCGACACCTTGACGCCGATCGTCTCAATCCCGTTCACGCCATGAAAGTGTTCGGTGACAGTGGCGCCCACCTGGGTTTCAGCGCCTATGAAGCCGGCGTCGATGAATTGGCGTGGATTCTCGAGTCCGCGCCATTGAGTTGCGAGCTCTGGGAAACCGTTCGCCGCCAGAGCAACGTGACGCTGTTCTGCCCCACTCGACCGCACAGTCTGTCGCTTGATGAGGAGGCCACGACACTGAGGCTGGAAGACGGGCATGAGCTGTCCGCCAAGCTCGTCGTTGGTGCCGACGGTCGCGATTCCTGGGTCCGCGCATCGGCTGGCTTGACGGCCACACAAACCCCCTATGATGAAATGGGTGTCGTCGCCAACTTCGAGTGCGAACGTCCACATCGCCATACCGCCTGGCAGTGGTTCCGCGATGATGGCGTGCTGGCCTGGCTGCCCTTGCCGGGCAACCGGTTATCGATGGTGTGGTCGACACCCGACATGCACGCTCAAGAACTAACTGCATTGTCGCCCGACGGCTTGTCTTCGCGCGTCGCCGCGGCGGGAACGCATGTCCTCGGCAACCTGAATCTCATCACCCCGCCTTCGGCATTCCCCCTCTGTCTGATGCGCGTCCCGAAAATCGTTGCCCCACGCCTCGCCCTGATCGGCGACGCGGCTCACGGCATTCATCCGCTCTCCGGACACGGCATCAATCTGGGCTTTCGCGATGCTGAAACGCTTGCCGGCATCCTCGCCCAGGCCCCCGAATGGCAAGACATCGGCGACGAACGCCTGCTGCGTCGATACCAGCGCGCGCGACGCGAAGAGATCGATCTTCTGCAGTACACAACTCACACACTTCGCTTGCTATTTCGTGAGAAACTCCCCGGGCTAAAGGCTGTGCGCAACGGCGGAATGGCATTGACCGACCGCTTGCCCATCTTCAAGAACCTGCTCGTGCACTACGCGCTGGGCACCTGAACTGACAGGAGAAACACCATGCTGAAAAAACTGTTGCCCATCGCCCTGAGTGCCGCGCTCTGCCTGCCGGCGTTCGCCGACGAAGCCAGCGTCAAGAAAGCGCTCGAAACCAAGCTCGGCGCCAAGATCACCAGCGTGACCAAAAGCCCCTATCTCGGACTCTACGAAGTGTACGCCGAGGGCCAGATCGTTTATACCGACGAGAAGCAATCGGTCATCATTGCCGGCTCACTGATTGACGGCAAGACGATGAAGAACCACACCGCCGAACGCATGCAGAAACTGACGGCGATCAAGTTCAATGAACTGCCGTTCGAATACGCCGTCAAGCAGGTGCGTGGTGACGGCAAACGCGTGATGGCCAGCTTCGAGGACCCGAACTGCGGCTACTGCAAGAAGCTGGCGAAAGACATCGCCAAGCTCGACAACGTCACCATCTACACGTTCCTGCTGCCGATCCTGTCGCCGGATTCACTGGAAAAGTCGAACCAGATCTGGTGCTCGACCGACAAGGCCAAAACCTGGAACGACTGGATGCAGGATGGCAAAGCGCCATCGGGCAAAGCAGACTGCGACACCACCGCCGTCCAGAAAACGATTGAGCTCGGGCGCCGCCTGAGCATCAACGGAACGCCTACCCTCTTCTTCGCCGATGGCGAGCGCATCCCTGGTGCCGTGCCAATCGCACAAATTGAACAGCGCCTGGCCGGACAAACCTCCAAGTAACGTAGTGCCAAAGCAGCATAAAAGCGGACGCCCCGAACCGGGAGCCTCCGCTTTTTTTATGGCTTCGGCCTGAAATCAAAATCAATCGGGCAACAAGAAAAAAGGGGGAAGAAGATCATTCCCCGGCCACGCGCTCACAGCTGAAAAGCCAACCAGAGCAGCAAACCCTCGGCCAGTTCGCGAACGATGCTCGGCGACTGTGCGACGTACGGCCGACTCTCCTGCCGCCGCCGCTCTCCCCAGCGCGCGAAACCGCGGACTGCCTGACGGTCATAAAACGCCGACATCATTTCGTAGTTAATGAACAGGCTCCGCCCATCGAGATTGGCCGAACCAACCATCGCCAACTCGTCGTCAACCACCACCGCTTTGGCATGCATCATTTCCGGATGCAGCCAGATTCGTCCGCCCGCGGCTGCCAGTTCGCGCAACGCGCGGTGCCGGGCAAAATCGGCCAGACGATGATTCGAGCGCTCGGGCAGAATCAGATCGAATTCGACACCGCGCCGCGCCGCCAGTGTCATGGCAGACAACAGCACGGGATCGGGGACAAAATACGGGGTCAGGGCGACGATACGCCGCTGCGAAGTAAAACACGCGGAAACCAGCAAAGTATGGATGGTGTCGTCTACGCGATCCGGCCCGCTGGCAATCAACTGAGCGACGCCGGAAGAAGGCCCGGACGACACGGCCACCGGAAAATCGTCGGCAAAGGCTTTCTCGGCAGCGAACGCCCAGTCCTGATCGAACTGGCGCCGAGCGTGGGCGGCCAACCCGCCACACAGATCGAAGCTGAGATCAACCCACGGTTTCCGCACCATCAGCGCCGAAGCGTCGCCCTCAAAATATTCAGCGGCAAGATTACGGCCGCCGCACCACAAGCTCTGGCCGTCGGCAATCACCATTTTGCGGTGATTGCGCAGATTGGTTCGCCCTCGTTTGGGTGAGCGGAAAGGCGAGACGAAACGCTGAACCTCGACCCCTGCCTCGCGCAATGCCCCAAGATCCGGGTACCCGCCCATATAAATGCCGACGCCATCGATCAGCAGTCTCACTCTCACGCCGTCGCTGGCCCGCTGCCGCAAACGTTCGGCAATTTCCTGGCCCAAGGCATCGCGACCAAACAGAAAGGTACTGATTTCCAGCGTCCGCGCCGCGCCGTCAATCAAGCGGCGCAGCGCAATCAACGATTCCCGACCATCCTCGTGAATCGTCAGATTGTCATAGGACACGGGGTCGGGAAGCCCCATGGCCTGCGCCAATTGCTGGGCGCGTGTCGCCGTGGCATGCATCACGACACTGGTCACCGGCGCAGTCAGCGGCCCCATGGCCAAGCGACTCGGCATCACCTTGCGCGTGCCAAAAGCCAGATACAACGGCAAGGCCAGCCAGGGAAGGAGCAGGATGGCCATCACCCAGGCAATCGCGGCGGAAGGATGACGCCGCTGATGCAGCGTGTGCGAAACCATGACGTAAACCACCAAACCGACGACTGCCAGCAGCGCATCCAGCATTTCCCAGTGGCGAGCAATCAGATCACGGATCATCGGGCATCGTTCAGGATTCAATGGTTCGCTGGATGATAGCCGAACTGCCCGACAATTCACACTTTGGCAGTTTTGCGCACGAACGCCTGCAGCGAATTTATATTAATCCGGCAAGGAATTGTTTTAAGCCGTTCGCCTGCCGAGGGCAAGCTAGCAGGCGCCTGCTGCGCAGGGCTTCAGAGATCGCGACAAGGTTTCGATGGCGCCGCCGTCAAGCACACGCTGGAACCCTTGCTTTCTGAGTGCGTCGGCCGCAATCGCCGAACGGCGGCCACTGCGACAATAGAGCAGGACCGTACTCTCCGGCTTGAGTCCTTTCACCGATCCCCAGTCCTGTGCAATGCGCTCGACCGGGATATTGAGCGCACCATCGATGTGTCCAGCCGCATATTCCGCCGGGGTCCGTACATCGATGACGAAATCCGGCTTGCTGCCGTTGTAGCTAAATTCTGCCGCGAAGGAAGTCATCGAGACAAGAATCAGCCAGGCCAACCATCCAAATGCTCTCATGGCCCCACCTCCAAAAACAGGACAGTTACTCGACCGTGACGGATTTCGCAAGATTGCGCGGCTTGTCCACATCGGTCCCGCGCACCAACGCAACATGGTAGGCCAAAAGCTGCAAAGGAATGACGTGCAGGAGTGCCGAGAGTTGCCCATAGTGCTCGGGCAGCCGCATCACATGAACCCCCTCGGACGCGGATATTTCACTGTCGGCATCGGCAAATACGTAGAGCTCGCCGCCGCGCGCCCGGACTTCCTGCAGGTTGGACTTGAGTTTTTCCAGCAACATGTCGTTCGGCGCCACGGCGATGACCGGCATATCTTTGTCCACCAGTGCCAGCGGCCCGTGTTTAAGTTCACCGGCGGCGTAGGCTTCGGCATGAATATAGGTGATTTCCTTGAGTTTAAGGGCACCTTCCAAGGCAATCGGATAATGCCGACCGCGCCCGAGAAAGAGCGCATCCTGCTTCATGGCGAAATGCTCGGACCAGTCGCGGATTTGCGGCTCGAGTTCGAGCACCTTGCCGACAGCCACCGGCAGATGGCGCAGCGCCTGCAGTTCAGCGGCCTCAACTTCGGGCGCCAGTCGCCCACGCAGCTTGGCAAAGATCAGCGTCAATAGATAGAGCGCCGCGAGTTGAGTCGTGAAGGCCTTGGTTGAGGCAACACCGATTTCAGGACCGGCGCGGGTAATGAAGCGCAAGGCATTCTCGCGCACCAAGGAAGACTCAGGAACGTTGCAGATGCACAGGTTACGCATCATCCCGAGTGACTTGGCATGGTGCAGCGCAGCCAGTGTATCGGCCGTCTCGCCTGACTGCGATAACGTCACCACCAGCGTTTGCGGGTCAGCGACCGATTCCCGGTAACGGTATTCACTCGCCACTTCGACATTGCAGGGCACGCCGGCAATCGCCTCGAGCCAGTAACGCGCGACCAGCCCGGCGTGATAGCTGGTGCCGCAAGCGATGATCAGCACCTGGCGCACGTCGCTTAGCAACGCTTCCGTCGACGCCCCGAACAGTCCGGGCTGTATGCTGCGCGCTGTTCCCAGCATTTCGAGCGTATTCGCTAGCGCCACCGGCTGCTCGAAAATTTCTTTTTGCATGTAATGGCGATACGGCCCGAGTTCGACGGCATCAGCCGACAAGTGCGACTCTGTTTCTGGCCGTTCCACCGGCGTTCCGTCGACGCGCGTCACGCGCACGCCGCTTCTTGTGATCTCCGCACAATCGCCGTTTTCGAGATAGACGATGCGCCGCGTCACCTGCAACAGGGCCGAAGCATCGGATGCAGCATAATTGCCTTCATCTCCCAGCCCCAGCAACAGCGGCGAGCCTTCACGAGCGACGATCACCCGTTCCGGCTCGGCTTCGCGCAGAATGGCCAACGCATAGGCGCCCTGCAACTGGGCAATGGCGGCACGCACAGCGACAAAAAAATCTGGCGATTTCTTGAGTTCAGAAGCCACCAAATGCGCGACGACTTCGGTATCGGTGTCTGACGTAAACGCGTACCCCTCGCCCTTCAATCGCGAACGCAGCACCTCGTGATTCTCGATAATCCCGTTATGTACGACAGCCAGCCCCTGCGAGATATGCGGATGCGCATTGCGCTCACACGGAACCCCGTGTGTCGCCCAGCGGGTATGGGCAATCCCGGTACGGCCATGCGCCGCCGTGCTCTCCGCTTGCGCCGTCAGCTCGGCGACACGGCCAACCGCGCGCAGACGCTGCAAGCCCGTACCGTTGATGATGGCCAGTCCGGCCGAATCGTAGCCACGATATTCAAGACGACGCAGTCCTTCGAGCAGGACGGAAACGATGTTGCGGTCAGCAACCGCTGCGACAATGCCACACATGGATTATTTCCGGAGTAGAGAGAAGAAACGAGGAACGGGCGAAGGAGTGATTTTACGCCTCTCCCTTCGCCGGCACCTTCTCATGACTTTCTGGGGCGTTTCCAGCCAGAAATCGACGTCTGTTTGGCGCGCGTGATGACCAGCGAATCTGCCGGGGCATCCTTGGTCAGCGTCGTACCCGCCCCGAGCGTGGCACCCCGTCCGACGGTGACCGGTGCGACCAGCTGCGTGTCCGAACCAATGAACGCATCGTCCTCGATAATTGTCCGGTGTTTGTTGGCACCGTCATAGTTGCAGGTAATCGTCCCGGCGCCGACATTGACGCGACAACCGATGGTTGCGTCACCGATATAAGCCAGATGGTTGGCCTTGGAGTGCGCAGCCACCGTACTTTTCTTGATCTCGACAAAATTTCCGACGTGGACATCCTCGGCCAGTTCGGTCCCCGGGCGCAAGCGTGCATACGGCCCGATCTGCCCATCGGGGCCAACGACGGCCTCCTCAATGTGGGTGAATGCGGCAATCCGAGATCCCGCGCCGATCCGTGCATTCCGGATCACACAATTTGGCCCGATTTCGACGGCATCGCCGAGTTCGACGCATCCTTCAAACACGCAGTTAACGTCAACAAAGACATCCCGCCCACAACTCAATTCGCCACGCACATCAAGGCGCGCCGGGTCCGCCAGTCGTACCCCCTGCTCCATGAGCCGCTCTGCGGTATTGCGCTGATGGACACGTTCAAGTTCGGCCAATTGCACTTTGCTGTTGACCCCCAGCACTTCCCACTCATGCTGCGGATGCGTGGTTCGCACCGGCAAACCTTCGGCAACGGCCATGCCGACGATATCGGTGAGATAGTATTCCCGCTGTGCATTGTCATTCGACAGCCGCCCCAGCCACTCACTGAGACGTGCCGTCGGCATCGCCATGATGCCCGTGTTGATCTCGCGGATCGCTTTTTCCTCGGCCGTCGCATCCTTCTGTTCGACAATGCGCACGACCTGGCCCGTCGCATTGCGGACAATACGGCCATAGCCGGACGAGTCGGCCAGTTCGACGGTGAGAATGGCCAAGGCATCCTGGGCCGCGTTGATCAGGCGCTGCAGCGTAACAGGGCTGGTCAGCGGAACGTCGCCGTAGAGCACCAGCGTCGTCCCCTGCCCGTCCAGATGCGGCAAGGCCTGCTGTACGGCGTGCCCTGTACCCAGTTGCGGCTCCTGCAAGGCCCAGGCCAAATCAGGCGCGGCCAGCGTACCACGCACCACTTCGCCGCCATGACCATAGACCACGCACAACTTTTTCGGATGCAGGCCTCGCGCTGTCTCGATGACGTGGGACACCAGTGCCTTACCGGCCAGCGGATGGAGAACTTTGGGCAGATTGGAATGCATGCGCTTTCCCTGCCCCGCGGCGAGAATGACAATATTCATAACAGACTCAGACGAACGGGGGAAAAATCAGCGATCTTCTTGCCCGGAGAGAATTTCACCCAACATCTGCTTGCCTTTCGGCGCCACGAACCAGTGCAGGACGCCTTTGTCATTGATGCGGGTTTCGATGATGCCCAGATTCTTGAGAACCGTCAGGCGACTGCTCACGACATCGCGGGCCAGCCCGGTCTTGTCAGTCAGACCGACAAGATTGCCGAACACATAACTGTCTTCGGCCAGCGCACGCAAAATCTCGATGTCGTTGTAGGAAAGGGATTCCTTCGCTGCTTCCGGCTTGGCCGGTACTGCGGCAACCGGCGCGGCGGCGGCTTCGATCAGAGCGGCGGCCTCCTCACGCGCACCGGCAGCGGCCAACTCCTTGCGCTGTTCCTTGATCTGGGCAACTTCGCGCTTCATTTGGTCCATCTGCCCGAGCAGGCGATTGGCGACGTTTTCGAACACCCGGCGTGACGCCACCACATAAATCAGGCAGAAACCGGCAAAAACGAAAAAATCGACCGGCCGCGTCCGCGCTGCTTCCAGCAAATTACTGGAAATCATATTCAGAAACAGCGGCACGGTCAGCGCACCGATCACGCCAAGCGTCAGGTACTTACCCAGATCGCGACGCCCGGCTTCGCCATGCCGTTCGCTCAGAAAATAATTGGCAACCCCGCCAAGAAGCCCTGCGGCAATCATGATCAACAGGATGATCAACATATAAGCATCGAGTGAACTGGACAACGCACTCACCTGCAAGGATTTCTGCAACTCAGGATTCATAGCCCCTCCCGGATCGAGCCAGCCGCTACTATGCCATAGCCGTGGTCGAAGCAGAAGAAAAACCCCGTTGCGGCATGCCGGAACGGGGTTGGCTGTTCAACAAAGACCGATTATCTCGGCAACGTCGTCGCCCCCATCAGGAAAGCGTCAACCTCACGCGCACATTGCCGCCCTTCGCGAATCGCCCAGACAACCAGCGACTGCCCTCGACGGCAATCTCCGGCAGCGAAGACCTTGGGTGAGCTTGTGGCGTAACAACCGACACCATCGGTCGTCGCGCGCGCGTTACCGCGCGCATCCTTTTCGACGCCAAACGCTTCCAGCAACCCGCCAACGGGATTCAGGAAGCCCATGGCCAAAAACACCAAGTCCGCCGGATACGTTTTTTCCGAGCCGGCCACCTCAACCATCTTGCCGTCTTTCCACTCGACCGCAACCGTATTCAGGGCCTTGAGCTGCCCTTTTTCGCCGACGAACTCCTTGGTCAGGATCGAGAACACCCGCTGTGTATCGCCTTCAAGATGCGAGGTCGATGTCCGCATCTTGAGCGGCCAATAGGGCCAGGTCAGCGGCTTGTTCTCTTGCTCCGGAGGTACGGGCATCACCTCAAACTGGGTCACCGATGCCGCGCCGTGGCGATAACTTGTGCCGACACAGTCGGAACCGGTGTCGCCACCACCGATCACCACCACATGCTTGCCACGGGCGTTGATCGGGTTGGTCTTGGTGGTCGCAACCTGCTTGTTCTGCGGAATCAGGAACTCCAGGGCCGCATACACACCTTTCAGTTCACGCCCCGGAATCGGCAAGTCACGCGGCACTTCGGAGCCCGCCGCGAGGACTACGGCATCGAAATCACGCTTGAGGTCGTCAGCAGAAACGAATTCCGTCGCGTCGTTCTGGACACCGGCCGGCACGTCCTTGCAACCAACCAGCACCCGGGTACGGAAGACAACGCCTTCTGCCTGCATTTGCTTGACGCGACGCTCAATCAGCGACTTGTCGAGCTTGAAGTCGGGAATGCCATAACCAAGCAATCCACCCGGACGGTCATTTTTCTCAAATACCGTCACCTCATGCCCGGCACGCGCCAATTGCTGCGCAGTCGCCAATCCGGACGGTCCGGAGCCGACAACAGCGACCTTCTTTCCGGTTTTCACCTGGGCGGGTTTCGGCCGTACCCACCCCATCTGCCACCCCTTGTCGATAATGGCATGCTCGATCGACTTGATACCGACGGACTCATTGTTGATATTCAGCGTACAGGCAGCTTCACAAGGCGCGGGACAAATCCGTCCGGTGAAATCCGGAAAATTGTTGGTCGAATGAAGCACCTCCAGCGCACGCTCCCAATTGCCACGATAAACAAGATCGTTCCAATCAGGGATAACGTTATTCACAGGACAGGCGTTATTGCAGAACGGAATGCCACAATCCATGCAGCGCGATCCTTGCACACCAGCTTGCTCGTCATTGAGCGTCGCCACGAATTCACGATAGTGCTTCAGTCGCGCCTCGGCAGGTTCGTAAGCCTCTGACAGGCGCGGGTTTTCCATGAAGCCGGTTGGCTTTCCCATTTATGCAGCCTCCTGTTGCGATTTTTCCATTTTCTGCACCGCCATTTCGGTCAATGCCCGACGATATTCATGGGGCATGACCTTGACAAAGCGTCCGCGGCAGCTCGACCAATCGTCGAGAATCCGGCGCGCCCGCAAGCTGCCGGTATATTTGGCGTGTTTCTCGATCAACCCCTTGAGCAAAACTTCGTCGGCCAGACCGAGATGTCGCACATCGACCTTACCGTGACTTTCGAGTTCGTCGCCGACCCCGCTGCCCTTGCGCGCAGCGATTTCGTCCTCGACCGGCTCAAGCGCCACCTGCGCCATATTGCAGCGCGATTCAAAGGTCCCCTCTGCGTCATAGACGTAGGCCACGCCGCCGGACATACCCGCGGCGAAGTTGCGCCCGGTCATCCCGAGCACCACCACCGTTCCGCCCGTCATGTATTCGCAGCCATGATCCCCGACGCCTTCCACCACCGCCATCGCGCCAGAATTGCGTACGGCAAAACGCTCGCCACCCACGCCAGAAAAGAACGCTTCACCTTCTGTCGCGCCGTACAGCACGGTATTTCCGATGATGATGTTACCTGCCGGATCACCCGCAAACTCCGGGTTGGGCCGGACAACAATGCGACCACCGGACAAGCCCTTGCCAACGTAATCATTGGCTTCGCCGACTAGATCCAGCGTCACCCCACGCGCCAGCAAGGCCCCGAAACTCTGCCCCGCCGAACCGCTGAAGGTCACGTGAATCGTGTCGTCCGGCAACCCGGCATGGCCGTATTTCGTTGCCACGCGACCGGAAAGCATCGCGCCCACCGTACGGTTTGAATTCAGGATCGGCAATTCAATTCTGACCGACTTGCCCTTGTCGAGCGCGGGTTTGGCCAGTTCGATCAATTTATTGTCGAGCGCCTTGGCCAACCCGTGATCCTGCGTCTCACAGTTGAACAATGGGTCACCCGCCGTCCGGACCGGCGTATGGAAGATGCGGCTGTAATCGAGCCCCTGTGCCTTCCAGTGTTCAATCCCTTTCTTCATATCCAGTAGATCGACACGACCGATCAAATCGTTGAACTTACGAATGCCAATCTGCGCCATCAACTCGCGGAGTTCCTCGGCCACGAAGAAGAAGTAGTTGATCACGTGTTCCGGCTGTCCCGTGAATTTGCGGCGGAGCACCGGATCCTGCGTTGCCACGCCAACCGGACACGTATTCAGGTGGCACTTGCGCATCATGATGCAACCCGTGACGACCAACGGCGCCGTAGCAAAACCGAATTCATCAGCCCCCAGCAGCGCACCGATCAGCACGTCGCGACCGGTCTTGATCTGACCGTCGACCTGCACGCGAACGCGACCACGCAGACGGTTGAGCACCAAGGTCTGTTGCGTTTCCGACAACCCGAGTTCCCACGGCGAACCCGCATACTTGATCGACGACAATGGGCTGGCCCCGGTACCGCCGTCATGGCCGGCAATCACCACGTGATCGGCTTTGGCCTTGGTCACACCTGCGGCAACCGTGCCAACCCCGACCTCCGAGACCAGCTTGACGCTGATCGAAGCCTTCGGATTGGCATTCTTGAGGTCGTGAATCAGCTGCGCCAGATCCTCGATCGAATAGATATCATGGTGCGGCGGCGGCGAAATCAAGCCGACACCTGGTACCGAGTGGCGCAGGAAACCAATATATTCGGACACCTTGTGTCCGGGCAACTGGCCGCCTTCGCCCGGTTTGGCGCCTTGCGCCATCTTGATCTGAATCTGATCGGCGCTGGCCAGATATTCGACGGTCACGCCGAAACGGCCGGAAGCCACCTGTTTGATCGCCGAACGCAGGGTATCGCCGTCCTTGAGTTCGATATCGCGCTCGATACGGCTTTGACCGATGACCTCCGACAGTTTCTGTCCGCCCTTGACAGGCTTGAAGCGTGCCGGATCCTCGCCGCCCTCGCCGGTGTTCGACTTGCCGCCGATCCGGTTCATGGCGATGGCCAGCGTACTGTGCGCCTCGGTCGAGATCGATCCGAGCGACATCGCGCCCGTGGCGAAGCGCTTGACGATATCCGCTGCCGGCTCGACCTCCTCGATTGGCACCGCCGGCCCTGCGGCCTTGATTTCAAACAGGCCGCGCAGCGTCATGTGCCGCTTGCTCTGATCATTGATGATCTTGGCGTATTCCTTGTAGGTCTCGAATTTACCAGAGCGGGTCGAGTGCTGCAGTTTGGCAATGGCATCCGGTGTCCACATATG
>CAYUYI010000011.1:0-1445 GCA_964448995.1 uncultured Propionivibrio sp.
TTTCCATGATGACCGGCTCGTATCAACGAAAAGGCCGGAACACCGTCCGGCCTTTTGCGAAAACTTGGAGCGGGCGAAGGGAATCGAACCCTCGGCATCAGCTTGGGAAGCTGAGGTATTACCATTATACGACGCCCGCGGAGGACGCTATTCTAAGCGGTCCGGGCTTACTGTTCAATCAACTTGAATCGGCTTGATCTTGTTTGCCGCCAATTTTGCCCGCTGACGGGCCTCATCGGTGGTCACGCCGGTCGCCACCGCCACGCCCATGCGCCGTTTTTTGAAGCTTTCCGGCTTGCCGAACAGGCGCAGATCGGTATTCGGCACCGCCAGCGCCTCGGCCACACCGGTGTAAGCGATCCCCACCGCATCGAGACCGCCATAGATCACGGCCGACGCCCCCGGCGCGCGCAGCGACACATCCACCGGCAAACCAAGAATGGCGCGGGCGTGCAGTTCGAACTCGGAAAAACGCTGCGAGGCCAGCGTCACCAGTCCGGTATCGTGGGGACGCGGACTGACTTCCGAGAACCACACCTGATCACCACGCACGAACAGCTCCACCCCGAAAAGGCCGCGCCCGCCAAGGTTACCCGTCACCGCCGCGGCAATTTCCTGCGCTTTCTCCAGCGCCACCGGGCTCATCGCTTGCGGCTGCCACGATTCGACGTAATCGCCACTGACCTGTACGTGTCCGACCGGTTCGCAAAAATGCGTCTCGATCTCGCCACGGGCGCCGACGGCGCGCACGGTGAGCAAGGTAATTTCATAGTCGAAATCGACAAACCCCTCGACGATGACGCGCCCACGGCTCACCCGCCCGCCCGCCATGGCATAGTCCCACGCCTTGGCCACATCGTCTGGGCCGCGTAACAACGATTGTCCTTTGCCCGACGAGGACATCGTTGGCTTGACCAGACAGGGGTAGCCAATGCTTTCGTCGATCGCCGCTTGCAATTCTTCCAGCGAACTGGCAAACCGATAGGGCGAGGTCGGCAACCCCAGATCTTCAGCGACCAGGCGGCGAATCCCCTCGCGGTCCATCGTCAGGCGGGTCGCACGCGCCGTCGGAATCACTTCGACCAAACCTTCGCGCTCGATTTCCTGCAACATGTCGGTCGCAATCGCCTCGATCTCCGGCACCACGAGATGCGGACGCTCCTTTTCGATCAACGCGCGCAAAGCCGGGCCGTCGGTCATCGACACGACGTGCGCGCGATGCGCCACCTGCATTCCCGGCGCATCGGCGTAGCGATCCACGGCAATCGTTTCCACACCGAGCCGTTGCAGGGCGATGATGACCTCCTTGCCCAGTTCGCCGGCACCGAGCAGCATGACTCGGGTGGCGGAAGGCGAAAGCGGCGTTCCGAGAGCGGAAACGGGATGCGTGCGGGGGCCGATGCAGATCGTGCTCATGTCGGAATTCCTGATTGCGAAAAATACGG
>CAYUYI010000011.1:1545-4204 GCA_964448995.1 uncultured Propionivibrio sp.
CGGGGGCCGATGCAGATCGTGCTCATGTCGGAATTCCTGATTGCGAAAAATACGGAGAAGGACGGAGCCCGGATTTTACCAGCCTGCGGACCTCGCCACGTAGCGTCGCATCCACCCAGCGACGTCAGCGAAGATCAGCGATGAGCGCCTTGAGTCCCTGGCCACGTGTGGCAATGCGCAGCCGTTCACGGTGTCGCCGCGATTTTTCGCGTGGCGACGCAGCCGCTGGTTTTTCCGCGGCGATACCGGCACCGAAACGATACACCGGCAGCATGGGACCGCCCTGCGAACGTTTCCAGGCGGCGATGTGGATCCGCTGCTGTACCACCAGCGCGCTGAGATAGCCACTGTTCTTGACGGTATTGAGCGACAGCCCGGAATAGTGGGCAATTTCCCGATACGTCAGTAAACCGTAACGCTGGAGCGTGGCGAGAATCCGCCACATCCCCGGTGCATCACGATTGCTTTCATCGATTCGCGGCCGCTCGACATCAGCCTGATTGCCCAGACTGAAAAGCGGGGTCGAAAAACGCCCTTTCACTTGGCGCCAGCCGCTGACAAAAATCAGCCGGCGCGCCCTGAGCGCCTTGATGTATCCGCCGCAGGCCAGCGTCGTCACCCCGACAAAGGCTTCTGCCGAGAGGTCGGATGCCGACATGTTCGATTTTTTCTCCAGCACCTGCAGAATGCGCTGCATGGCCGGGCTGGCAACGGGGTCAGGGATGATCATGGCCGCTACGCTATCAGAGCCGGTACGCGCTGACAATACGCTGCATCTCCGTCGCCAGGCGGTCGAGCTCTTGCGCAGCGTCCGCGCTGTTGGCCGCTGCCGCGCTACTTTCCTCGGACATCTGCGCAATTCGTTCAACGTGCGAGGCGATGTTGTTGGTCGCCGCGCCTTGTTCGCGAATCGCTTCGGCGATTTCCTCGACCATTCCAACCGCATTGCGACTCCCTTCGCCGATCTGCTGGATGGCCGCATTGGCTTCCTGCGCCCGTTCGACACCGAGCGTTACCTTGCTGACCACACCCTCCATGCCGCTGACGGCATTGCTCGCGCTGCCGCGCATGGCGTCGATGGTCTGGGCAATTTCCTGCGTCGATGACGCAGTCCGTTCTGCCAGCTTGCGGACTTCGTCGGCCACCACGGCGAAGCCGCGCCCCTGTTCGCCGGCCCGTGCCGCCTCGATGGCGGCATTCAGTGCCAGCAGGTTGGTCTGGTCAGCCACATCCTTGATGACCTGAACGACGTTGGCAATTTGCTGGCTGTGCTGCTCCAGGCCATGAATCAGCGCCGCCGCATCATTGACGGTGTGTGCGATATCCTGGATGTCGCGGGCCGTCTGGCCGATGATTTTTTCGCCATCGCTGGCCAGCTTGCCCGAATCACTGGACAGGCGGTTCGCTTCCTGTGCCCGGTCGGCAACATGGTTGATGCTGACCGTCATTTCCTCGACGGTCGCCGCCATGCCCGAAGCCGCTTCACTCTGCTGGTGCGAGGCCGTGGCCACCTCACCCGAGGTCGTCGCCATGGCATTGGCCGAGGCCGCCACCGATAGCGCACCTTCCGCGATGGTCTTGAGGTTGCCCTGCATCTTGTCGAGCAGCTTGTTGAACGCATCTCCGGTCAAGCCCAGTTCGTCGAGGCGGGTGATCGGAATTCGCGTCGTGAAGTCGAGTGTCTCGTTCACCTGAGTCATCAATCCGCTTAGACGATTCATGCGCGTACGAATCTCCTGAATCACCGCATAGCCCAAGGCACCGGACACGGCAAACGCCAGCAGGATGGCTACAATCTGGACCCACTTGACGGTGTTGTAATCGGCCTGATTGGCCTTGCGCGTGTCTTCGAGCAGCTTCCAGTTGTACTCGATGTGATCGGCGACCGCCTTGTTCATCTGGGTCGCCAGGCCCCCCAGCAATTTGTGGGCGCCTTGCATATCATTGGCCAGTGATTTCTCCATCACTTCCTTGTTCCTGGCAACGTAGGTGGCAAATGCCGCGCGGTCGGCCTGGATCAATTTTTTGTCGTTCTCATCGGAAGTCAGCTCTTTTTCGTATCGTTCAAAGTCCTTTTCAACGAGTTGCTGGAGTTCTGCGAAACGCCGGGCAACCTCGTTCTTGGCGCTGGTTCCCTCCGAAAGGATATGGTCGCGTATCAGCGTGCGCATGTCCTTGACCGCAAAGATGACTTCGCTCAGCACCTTCACGCTGGGCATCGAGTTGACCTGCACGTACTCGAATCGCGACTGCGCCGCGCCGAGGCCCCATAACGCGTAGCCGCCGACACCGATCATGGACAGCAGCGCAATCGCCAAAGTCAAGGTGATGCGTTGGGCAATAGATACGTTTTTCATTGTTCAAGCGCTCCGACACGATCGATTCACGTTACGACCGGCGCCCGCCGGCCCCCTCGCCGCCCCTTCAAACTATCTGTTTTGACTATTATTCTGGGCGGACACGTTATTCATCGTAGCCACTCTCCCGCCAGAAACAAGCAAAAACTCCGGGGTGACAGCCGGTATAATGCCGTCCCGTGGATACCCTTCGTTCTCGCCCGACCGCTACGTCTCGCCTTGCCAGCGTCTGGCAGCGCTGGCGCGAACGCGCGCGCAACCTGCCAGCGCTCGAGGCGCTGCCCGGCATCGCCGTGCCCGCC
>CAYUYI010000011.1:4304-7693 GCA_964448995.1 uncultured Propionivibrio sp.
GTCCAACGGCGCGAGTTTCTCGGTGTTCTGCACCTCAAGGGCTTCGTCATCGACGACACCGTTCTCTACAGCGGCGCCAGCCTCAACGATGTCTATCTGCACAAGCACGATCGCTACCGGCTCGACCGTTATCACTTGATTCGCAGCGACGAACTGGCTAACAGCCTGGCGCGCCTGCTCACTGAAACGATTCGCCCCGATCCGGCGGTACATCCACTCGACCGCGCCGATCGGCCAACCACCGCCCGGCTGCGTCCGGCCATTGCACACTTCCGCCGAACGCTGGCGACCGCCCGCTACCACTTTGCAAACACCCCGATCGACGAGGAACAGGTCAGCATTACGCCGTTGCTCGGTCTCGGCCTGCGCCACAACGAGCTCAACCGGGTACTTTTGCAGCTCGTTCTGCAGGCACAGGAACGACTGGTGCTATTCACCCCCTATTTCAACCTGCCCGGCCCATTGCAGCGCGCGCTGCGACACAAGATTCGCACCGGCTGCCACGTCACCATCGTCCTCGGCGACAAAACCGCCAACGATTTCTATATCCCGCCCGAGGAACCGTTCAAGACGATCGGCGCCCTGCCCTATCTTTACGAAACGAATTTGCGGCGCTTCTGCAAGGCACACCAGAAAGCGATCGACGCCGGCACTCTCGCCGTGCACATCTGGAAAGACGGCAACAACACCTTCCACCTCAAAGGCTTGCTGGCCGACGACGATCGCGCGTTGCTTACCGGCAACAACCTCAACCCGCGCGCCTGGCGGCTCGATCTGGAAAACGGCCTGCTGCTGCATGATCCGCACCGACGGTTGATCGCCCAGCATCAGGTTGAGCTGGAGCGCATTCTGGCGCACACCACGCGTCTTCAGCGCTTCGATGCGCTGGAAACCGTGGATCGTTACCCGGCGCCGGCGCAGCGCCTGATCAAACGTCTGGCGCGCGTCCGGGCCGATCGTCTGATCAACCAGATGCTATAGCGCAGCCGCTGGCAAGACGACGCTGAAGCAGAGGCCGCCTTCCGACCGGTTTTCTGCCGCGATCCGGCCGCCATGGTTTTCGACGATCTGGCGCGCGATGACCAAACCGAGACCATGGCCATTGACGCCTGCGCTCCGCGCACTACGGAAGAACGGTTTGAAAATCTGCTCCGTTTCACTGCTGAGCACCCCAGGGCCACGGTCCTCGACACGGACACAAACACTGCCATCACTCTCCGCCACGCTGATGCGCACCCATTTGCCCGATGCCGCGTGCGTCAGCGCGTTGCGCAGCAAATTGTCGAAAACGCGGTGCAGCAACTCGGCATCGCCCTTGACCCATGCGGGCACACCGCCCCCGTCGAACACAAGCGCGCATCCGGCTTGCGTCGCCTGTGGCCCGGCATCCGAGATCACGTCGCCGAGCACCTCGGCCACATCCACGGGTTCGTCGACGTGCTCGACCATGCCGGACTCAAGGCGCGACAAAGTCAGCAACTCGCTCAACAGGCGGTCCATGCGCTCCGACTCGCGCTCAAGGCGCACCAGGCAATCCTCCAGCCGGTCCGGCTGTTGGCGGATCAGGCCAATGACGGCCGTCAGGCGGGCCAGCGGCGAGCGCAACTCGTGTGACACGTCATACAACAGGCGACGCTGCCCTTCCATCAGCGAAGCCAATTGCCCGGCCATGTGATCGAAATCGCGACACAGATCGGTCAGTTCGTCATTGCGGCGACCCATCGACGCCGCCAAGCCGGGCGCCAACTGGCCTCCGGCTGCCGCGCGCAGCGCCTCCCGCAACCGCCGGATCGGCCGCGCCACATAGCTTGCCAGCAACGCCGCAAAGACAAGACTGACGACGGCACCGATCAATAGATGCGCCACGGGTGGCCGCGGCGCCCCCGGCCGGAACGGCCCAGGCGACAGGTCACGACGGGGCGGCCCCTCAGGCGGCGGCCGCAAGCCCGGAACACGCTCCGGACTACCAAGGTGTGCTGGCGGCGGTGGCCGATCGAAATCAGAATCGGGCTTGACGGCCCAGATGGCCAGTCCGATGCCAATCACGGCAGAGAGTTGCGCCAGAAAAAAGAAAGTGAGGAATTTCCAGTACAGGCGTCCGAACGGAAGAGAGGACATGTCTACTCGATCAGGAGCTGATAACCCTTGCGCAGGACCGCCTGAATGCGCGGACGACCATCCATCATCGGAGGCAGCTTGCGCCGGATGCTGCTCAGATGCACATCAATGCTTCGATCATAGCGCTGGTGCGGCCGCCCCAATCCTTGTTCGGACAGGACATCTTTGCTCACGACCTGACCGGCGCGCTGGATCAGGACTTCGAGCAGGTTGTACTCGGCGTTGGTCAGGTTGAGATCCTGCTCTCCCCAGACAATGCGTCGCTGCGAGGGCTTAAGGAGCAATTCGCCGACGCGGACGACCTCGGCCTCACCCATCCGCCCCCCCTCGCTCGCGCTGAGTGTCCGCCGCAGGATGGCGCGCAGGCGGGCGCTCAGTTCGCGCGGCGTGCAGGGCTTCGGCACATAGTCATCGGCACCCAGTTCGAGGCCCTGAATGCGGCTTTCATCATCGCCGCGCGCGGTCAGCATCAGCACGGGAATGCTGCTGCGCGCACGGATACGCCGCAACACCTCGATGCCACTGATCCCCGGCATCATGACGTCGATCACAGCAATATCCGGCAGCGGACCGGAAAACAGCAGTTCGATGGCCGACTCGCCATCGTGCGCCTGCGAAACGCGGAAGCCATCGCTGCGCAGGTAGAAATTCAGCAGACCCACCAGCTCGACATCATCGTCGACCAGTAGCACATGGGGAGAATCGGGAACAGTCATGGCGAAATGATACCGTCGGCGAGCACGATGGCCGCGCGCTTTACCAGAATTTACGAGCCACCGGAAATTCTTGCCGGCATGCCGGCAAGGAGATGCATCTAGCGGATTATACGGGCTATTTTTGCCAATAGACTGGCCGCGCTGGGGCCTTGTGACGAACGCCGGATGGTTTTTTTACCGCACTGCCGCATTTCTCCGGAAAACCCCGTTCCCGCTTTACCGATATTTACTCCGATTAACCCGAAACGCCCTTGGGCCAAGCCTTTGCTGGCCGATATCTTGCCAGTAAGGGAGCAGGTCGGCGTGTTCCGATCGAATTTTTCATTTCTCAAGGAGAGTGCTATGAGTTCCATCAGCAGTATCAGCAGCTATGGCGTTGCCAACAGCTATTCCGGCACGTTCGGCATGCAACGACCGCAGCGACCCAGCGCCGAAGAGATGGCCAGCGATCTTTTCTCGAAACTCGATAGTTCCGGCAAAGGCTATATCCAGGAAAGCGATCTGGAAAGCGCGCTGTCCGCCATCATCGGTTCATCCAGTTCGTCGAGCACGGAC
>CAYUYI010000011.1:7793-16985 GCA_964448995.1 uncultured Propionivibrio sp.
GCCAGCGCCAGCGAAATTTTCTCGCAGCTGGATAGCGATGGCGACGGCAAGGTCACCGAAGATGAAATGGCCAGCGGCTTCCAGAAACTGGCTGACGCCCTCGACAGCCAGTTCGAGCAGTCGCGCATGCAAGGCGCCATGCCCCCACCGCCGCCCCCGCAAAACGATACCGGTTTCACCAAGGACGAGTTGACCGAACAACTGTCGGAAATCGGCAGCAGCGACAGCGGGCGCGCTTCATTCATCAGCAATGTTGTCGAGAATTTTGACGCGGCAGATACGAATGGCGACGGCAAAGTCACTTTCCAGGAGGCCATGGCCTACAACGAATCGTCGAGTTCGTCTTCCAGCACCTCATCGTCGAGTTCCAGCAGTACAACGAGCAGCAGTTCGTCGACGACCAGCAGTCAGGTCACCGATGCGCAAGTGTTCCGCCAACTCATGGACTTGCTGCGTACGTACGACACCGGTAACGATGCAACCAAGAACACCTTGAGCACCTTGATTTCCGCCATTGCGTAAGGCTGGACCGCCGCCCCGGCATGCGCGTGAAGCCGGGGCGGCGAAACCCGCTGATTCTCAAGAATCCTCAGGAATTCGTCACCCCACTGATGACATGGCCAGCCGGACCAACGCGGGCGGCCGACTCGCAGTGGCCGGTCTGGTCATCGAAAAAGAAATCCGGCTCGAATTCAGCAAGGAAAGGGCCTTTTTCCAGACCGCCAAGAAACATCGCTTCGTCTACCGAAACGCCCCAATCCATCAGCGTACGGATGGCCCGCTCATGAGCCGGCGCACTGCGCGCGGTGACCAGCGCCGTGCGCAGGCGGACCGGCACCGAAGCACCGGTCGTGCCCTGCAACCGTTGCAGCGCCTCGAGCAACGGCTTGAACGGCCCGGGAGGCAGTGGTCGCGCCAGATGCGCCCGTTCATGCGCGTGGAAGCGCGCCAAGCCCTCCTGCTGATAGACACGCTCGGCTTCATCGGAAAACAGGACAGCATCGCCGTCGAAAGCAATGCGCAGTTCGTCGGCATGGCGTTCGGTATCGACATGTGAATGAGCGAACACCTGTGCCGCGGGGAAGCCTGCCTCGAGCGCCTTGCGCACATCCTCGGCGTTCGCGGACAGAAAGAGATGGGCCCCCAGCGGATTGAGAAAACGATAGGGCGCGCGGCCACGGGTAAAGACGCCACGCCCAAGCTTCAGGCCGCTTTCTTCGGCGGAACGGAAGACGCGCAGGCCGGAAACCGGATCATTCCGCGAAAGAATCACGATTTCGACGCGATGTTCGCCATCGGCATTGAACGCGAGCAGCTTTTTGACCAAGGGGAAAGCGACCCCCGGCCGGGCCGCCTGATTGAGCCGTTCGAGTTGCAACTGCATGTACGGGTGGTCATCCGTTTCGCTCTCGAAAACGCGGTTTTCTTCCTCGAAATCGAAAAGCGCCCGTGAGGACAGGGCAACGACCAGTTTATTGTCCAGCGTGGCAGGCATGGGATTCCTCTTCGACATGCGGTATCGGGGCCGATGCGGTCATTGTAACGCCATTGCAACCGGGCTAGGCCCGAGTCTGCCCCTATGACATAATCGCCACGACAGAGGGTTCGGCACCAGACCGGACAATTCAATCACGGAGGACTCATGAACATTCGTCGCCTGCCGCTCGCGCAACAACTCAGTGCCGTCGTTTTACTGGTGACGGTGGTTGTCTTTACGGTGCTGGTGCTCACGCTTTCGTTGCTATCGAACTAGGCCGCGGTCAAGCAATCGGAGACCAACATCCAGGACCGCGTCAATGCACTGGGTGCGGCCATCGCCGACAATATCGGCGCAGCCCGCGATGCCGCCAAGACCGGCCTGGACGTTTACAAGAAAATGCTGCCGGGTCCGATTACTTTGTCGGAAGAGAAGGCGGCCGCTGGCGATCTGCCGGACATCCCCGTCCTCAAGGCCGGAAACGTCGCACTCAACAACAACCTCGACCTGCTTGGCAAGGTACGCGACCTGCTGCAGTCCGACCCAGCAGTCATGGTGCGTGTCGGCGACAAATTCGTGCGCGTGGCCACGTTCCTGAAGAACAACGAAGGAAAAATCCAGACCGGTGTCCCCCTGCCGGTTGACGGCCCGGAAACGAAAAGCATCAAGGAAGGGAAAGTCTATAGCGGTCTGGTCAATCGCAGCGGCGTCTACTATGTGTCGCACTTCGAACCGGTCCTGCACAACAACGAGGTCGCCGGTGCCATCTCGATCCGCATCAGTGTCGACACCATCCTGAAGCGCGTCGAAGCGGCCGTCAAAGCCATCAAGGTCGGCGAGACTGGCTACGCCTTCATCATCGCACCGGGCAAGACGCTGGAGGAGACGACCTTCATCACGCACCCAAACGATAAATATTCCGGCAAGACCCTCAAGCAAGTCGGCGACCCGAAACTCGATGTCCTCATCCAACAGATGATCGAAAAGAAGAACGGCACGCTCTATTACGAATGGGCCACGCCGGAAGGCGCGTCCGCCACCAAGCTGATCTCGCTGACCGAGCTCAAGGGAACGAACTGGATCCTCGGCGCCGGAACCTGGATCGACGAATTCACCATTGAAGCGCGGCGGATTCGCAACATCACGATCGGCATCCTGGTTGGCGCCGCCGTGCTGCTGATCAGCATCGCCGCTTTCTTCACCAGTCGCAGTCTGGCGCCGCTCTCCGGCATGGCCGAATCGCTCACGGCGATGGGCAATGGCGATCTGCGTCAACACATTCCCGTTGCGGATCCCGAAAGCCGCGACGAGACGGCTCGCCTGGCGGTCGCCTTGACACGAATGCGGGATGGGCTGACCAGCATGATCAGTCAGATCACCACGGCGACGCGCGATATGTCCACCGCTGCGCAGGAAATGAACACTACGGCACACTTGGTCATGGACAGTTCCGAACAGCAGAGTCAGTCGGCCGCAACGTTGGCCTCTGCCGTTGAAGAAGTTTCGGTGTCCATCACGCACGTTTCCGACAACGCCGGGGACGCCCAAAAACTGGTGACGGAAGCAGCTGAAGCCGCACAACTCGGCAATCAACGTGTTACCAGCGTGGTCAAGGAACTGACGGCCATTGAGGAAAACATCCGTGAAACGGCTGGCGTCGTGCATCAGCTTGGCGAACGCACCGCCAACATTACGCAGGTGATTCAGATCATCAAGGACATCGCCGATCAAACCAACCTGCTCGCCCTCAATGCGGCGATCGAGGCGGCACGGGCCGGCGAGTCCGGACGCGGCTTCGCCGTCGTCGCCGACGAGGTACGCAAGCTTGCCGAGCGCACAGCACACTCCACCGCCGAGATTTCGAGCACCATCGGCACCGTTCAGACGGAATCAAGCGACATTGTGCGGCGTATCGAAATCCTCGCGCACCGAATCACCGAGGGCGTGTCCGTCGCGCATGCCGCCGGTCAATCGCTCCATGAAATCGAGCAGGAAAACCAATCCGCCGTCAGTGCCGTGCGTGAGATCGCCAGCAGCACCAGCGAACAAAGCTCGGCAACGCAGCAAATTGCCCAAGGCGTTGAAAACATCGCCCAGATGGCCGATAGCAACCGACAAGCCAGCCAGCAAAACAACGAAGGGGCCGAGCATCTACGCTGCCTCGCGGAAGATCTCAACCGGATGGTGGCCCGTTTCCAAGTTTGACGCGGCGAGCGACGTCAAGCCGCCTACCTCATCGCACGAAGAGGCAGGCGGCGAGGCCGGTCGCCAAGGCATCCGCCATGCGTGTCTGGCGTTGCGGATCGCGCAACGCCATTTCTTCCGCGCGGTGCTTGATCACACCGGCCTCGAACAGCACGGCCGGCAGTTTGGTGCGATAAAGCACCACCAGATTATCGTAGAAATGTACCGCATTGTCGGCGTCGGCATACGGGCGTTCACGTCCCGGTAGCGAATCAGCATGATGTGTCGCTGGCGCAAAACCCAGTCGACGCAGGCGCGCACCGATTGCCGACGCACAGCGCAGACTGGTTTCCGGATCCGGACTGTCGCGCGACACGAAAAGCGAAAAACCGGCGTGGCGATCGCTGAAGGTCTGCGGCGAGCCCTCCCAAGTCCACGATTCGAGAAGATGGGGTTGCACCGAATCGTGGTGAATGGCAATGAAGAAATCGGCACCGACCGCTTGTTGCGGCCGTTCCTGCAGACTCCCGATACGCCCGTCAAAATTCACCGGGCGGACAGCCACCTGCCGTTGCAAGAGCGCCTCGGCCAGACGACTCGCCAAGGCACGGTTGAAATGGTATTCGCCCACGCCGCGGGCGCTGGTCGCTCCCTGCGCTTCAAGCGTATGCCCGACATCCACCGCGACTTCCACCGCGCTTGCCGCGCTCATCACCAAGCCAAACAGTCCAGTCAAAAATCGTGCGCGGCTTCCCAAAGAATGAATCCCTTTTCCTTCAATGTCCATTCCATCAAATGGATGAACGGGGCTGCCCGCTGCCCGAGATGAATGCCGGCCCCCGAACGGTATTCTTCATCTTCGACGGCCTCGTCTTCGGGCTCCAACCCCTCCTCATGCGCTTGGCGCTCGGCCGCCTTCAGCGCGAGGTTCTCCTCGGCGACCGCCTCCTTAAGCCGGGTGATTGCTTCCGGCAACTGTTCGCAGGTAAAAACCCCCTGCGCCGTGCATTCCTTGCCGATGATGTCGAACAGCCGCCGGACGTGCTCGGCAAACATGACCATTTCGCCGGCAGTGCTTGAATTCATTCTGACCAGCATGACCGTGCCTTTTGTCGAGAGGGCGCACACGCTGTCGGGTACCCCCTTGTTTTCATTCTATACCGTCAAAACGTCAATGTGAGGTTAGAATGAGCTTCGAATAGTTGATTCCTTCAATCTGCTGCCGGCAAGTGGCGGCAGGGAAAGAAACTCCCTTCTTTCTTTGCCGCATCGACGCGTTTTCCTTCATGTTCTGGTTCAGACTTTTTCTGCCCTTCGCCGGCGCCTACTTCCTCTCTTATCATTTCCGCACGATCAACGCGGTCGTCGGCCCGATTCTCAGCGCCGAACTGTCGCTCGGCGCGGCCGATCTCGGTCTGCTGACGAGCACGTATTTCATCGCCTTCGGTGCGGCACAACTCCCGCTCGGCCTTTTTCTCGACCGCTTCGGTGCGCGCCGTGTCGAAGCGTTTCTGCTGCTCGCCGCGGCGCTTGGTGCTGCCGTCTTCGCCGGATCGACGACGATCGACATGCTGGCACTCGGCCGCGGACTGATCGGCCTCGGCGTGTCGGCCTGCCTGATGGCCTCGTTCAAGGCTTTCTCGCAGTGGGCCCCGGCGGAAAAGATGGCCTCGCTCACCGGATGGATCATGACCGCCGGCACGCTTGGCGCCTTCGTCTCGACCGCCCCGCTCGACACCATTCTGGCCTTCGCCACCTGGCGCCAGGTCTTCTGGGCCCTGGCCGGCATCACGCTCGCCATGTCGGCGTGGCTCTATCTCGGCGTGCCGGAGAAATCCCACAGTACGGCACCGGAACCGTTCGCCGTTCTGTGGGGCGGCGTACGCCAGATCCTCGCCAGCCGTCACTTCTGGTGGGTGGCGCCGATTGGCATGGCCCAGATTGGTGGCTTCATGGCCATCCAAAGTCTCTGGTCAAGCGCCTGGCTGATTCATGTCAACGGCTACTCGCGCTCACAGGCCGCCGATTATCTGGCCGCGATGAGCGTCGCCATGATGGTCGCCTACGCTTTGATCGGACTCGTATCGACCCGTCTGGCCCGACGTGGCATCAGCACGCTGGCACTGCTCGGCGGCGGACTGCTGGTCGCACTGTCGGCGCTGACCCTGATCGTCAGTGAGCTTTCGGACCAGCACTACGCGCTATGGGTCGTCTATGGCGCTTTTTCCAGTTTCGGAACGCTTTCCTACGCGGTGCTTTCGGCGGGATTTCCCACCGCATTGTCCGGGCGCGTCAACACCACCTACAACCTGATGTGTTTTGCCGGCGCTTTCGCCTTTCAATGGGGCATGGGCCTGCTGATTGATCTGTTGCAGGCCCAGGGCCATGACGCTGCGACCTCTTATCGCTATGCCTTCATCAGCCTGATCGTCTGCCAGTTTGCGGCTTGGTTCTGGCTGCTGCTGGGGCGACGTCGCGCATCGGCACAAATCTGAAGCGGCTTTACCGGTGGCGGTATCCGCCGCTTCTTTGGAACACTCGCCAAAAATCCACGGGAATTGCCTGGGTTGCCTATTGCGTCGGCCACGACCGCTGATCAAGCAGCGCCACCAAACCGGCCAATGCCGCCAAGTCGCGAGAATCGCCGTGGCGTTCGGCATGGTGATAGATGGTGCGGGCCAGATGGCGCAGCCGCCAGGACGTCTCGTCAAGCACCATGCCGATATCTTCTCTGACGGCGGCGCCCGGCTCCGCAGACCGGAAGCCTGACAGATGGGAGATACCGGCTGCACGCAATTGCGCGTCAATGCCGTCTACCAAGCCAATCACTTGATCGCATCCCTGCACGACAGCCCGGCCGTGTCCGGCATCCAACAGGCTTTCTGCCTCCCGTTGCACGGCGCGCAGCAACCGCGTCGTTCTCTGGATGCGCTCGGCGATATGATCCGCTGCGGCTGCTTCGCTTATGTCGTTTATTTCGGTCAGCGTTCGCGCAATGCAGGAAACCGCCGGACGCGGAAATTCTTCCGAAAACATGCGCAACGCGGCCAGCACCCGCCTTTCGATTGCCGGACCGCTGCGCATGATGATCGCCGCCACGGTATCTGCCACACAAATCAGCTTGTCGAGCATGCCGAGATTTCGCCCGGGCACCTGGAAAGGATAGCCGCTCCCATCCGGGCGCTCGTGATGATGGACGACACATTCCATGACGGCCTGCGGGAAGTTGGTGAATTCGCGCAGAAATGCCTGGCCGACACAGGGATGCGTCACCACATGTTTCCATTCGTCGGGTTGCAGTTGTCGCGCAGGATCGAGATATTCGGGATTGATGTACATCTCGCCGATATCATGGACCAGTGCCGACAGGATCAAGTGCGCGGTGTCGTGCTCGGAGAGCCCGCACGCAAACCCCAACTCCGCTGAAACGACCATTGCTGCAAGGCTGGTTTCGTAATTGTGTCGTTTGTGCTCGCGCGCCGAGGTCAGCAGCAGACGGACGGGCGCCGGCAGTTGCTGACTACGCATCATGCGCAGCATCGCCTGCGTGCCCGCCGCACTCCCGAGCGCCGCTACAGCCGGGTTGTGCGCCATCAGCGCCTGGCAGTCGCGGAGCACGGTCTCCATCGTCGTGCCGGCTTCGACGTCCAGGCTCACTTCGAGCGGCCGACGCAAGCGACGCAGACGAATGCGCGCATGCAGATCCCACGAAACGATACCGCCGCGAGGCCAGAGCGTCGTACCGGCATCGTCGACGATATCGTGGCAGGCACGGATTTCGAAACCATCCGACAGGCGCACAATGTTCTCCAGACAATGGGGATTCACCCAATAGAAGCCATTGCCATCGGCGCGACCGCTTTCGTTGACCATTTCCGTTCGTGACCTTCCAAGATAACCGGTCATGCTCCGCAAAACGATCGTCTCGGGGAATCCGTATTTCTCCGTGGTGTCCTACGTAGTTTCCGCAGTCTGGACGACTGGACAGCCGAAGGATGGCGGTCGCCCCCCGGTTAAACGGATAGATCGACGTGCTGGATTACGCCGACACCGCCATTCTCCCGGAGATAAATGCCGCTTGAGCGGACCTGCCCCAGCGTCTGGCCATCAGCGTTCGCCAATTTGAAGGCGCTCGCCGCCGAACCCAGATACACCGCACCGATGTCGGCCTCGCGCAAATCCTTCACTTGATCAGTCCCGTCAGCTTCGTGCCGCCAGACACGCAGACGGTCATACACAGGATCTGCCTCGTCAATCCAGCCATTGCCATCGAGATCGTAGGTTCTCAGGTCGGCAAACCCGTCGCCGGAGCGCGTACCGAACAATTCGCTGCCATCGGCGATACGCCCGTCCTGGTCACGGTCGATGGCGAGAAATCCACTGTCCGGCGCCAGAAACGGGATTGAATCGGGCTGTCCGTCCGCGTCCAGATCAAAAGTAAAGCGTTTGTCAGCCAACTCACACGCTTTGCCGTCGAAGCTCAGCACCAGGGGATCGCGCAGCGCCACTGTATTCGTATGGATTTCCTCGCTCGTGCACGAAAACTCGCGGCACATGTCGAGGTCGAGCGCAAATCCGAGCGTCCGGCCGTCTTTCGTTCTTACCGTCCCTTGTGCAGTAAACTGGGTCGTTTCGCTCTCGCTCAGGGTTTCGACACGCCGGGTCGTCCAGTCGAAACGCAGTTGCCCACGACGGGGACCGGCCACATCCCGCGCTTCCGTTTCCTCGTCCACGACCTCCCGCAAATCGACGGTACGTGCGCGGGGGCTGTCGAAAATCAGTTCGAGCATCCGCTGAATCAATTGTTCGAGCACGAGCAGCGCCTGCGTTTCCGAGGCCTCGGCACCTGTGTTGCTCGCTTCGGTACCCTGAATCCCGGCGAACACCTGTCGGAAGGTACAGGTACTTTCGTAGCACACTTCCCGTTCGCTGGTTTGTTCATGCGAAGCGGTCATTACAACCGTCGATTGATCGATTTTCATTGCCTGCTCCTTGCCATCCGTTGGTTTGGAAGCAGAGGAGCGCAAGGCGCGTGCCAAAGGTTCGCTAGGTGGCAATCTCGGAAAGCAGACGCCTGACAGTCGGCACGGCGGCAAAAATGGCCGAGTGCGCACGCGGGCAGCGGCAAAAAAGACGACGGCGGCAACGCCGGAAGCTCCGGAGTTTGCCGCCGATCAATCGATCACAACGTCAGTGATGTGCGGGGTGTTTTTTCTTGCGGGAAAGCGTCTTGAGTTGGGCGACCGCTTGCGCCAGTTCCGCCTCGGCGGCGGCATAGTTCAGATCGGTCTTCCGGTTATTGAGAACTTCCTCGGCCCGTTTCTTGGCCTCGATCGCCTTGGCTTCATCGAGATCGTGGGCACGAATGGCCGTATCCGCCAGCACGGTAATCAGATTAGGCTGAACTTCCAGAATCCCTCCCGATACATACACCAATTCGTAGTCATCGCGATCGGGGATCTTGAGCCGGACTGTCCCCGGTTTCAGACGCGTGAGCAGCGGTGTATGCCGGGGGTAGATACCCAGTTCGC
>CAYUYI010000012.1:0-16805 GCA_964448995.1 uncultured Propionivibrio sp.
ACCTGTCGATTCTCGGCCTCACCATCGACTACGGGCCGTATGGCTGGGTCGACAATTTCGATCCGGCGTGGACGCCCAATACGACCGATGCGCAGGGGCGTCGTTACTGCTTTGCACGTCAGCCGGAAATTGCGCGCTGGAATCTCGAACGGTTGGCCGAGGCGCTGGGTACGATTGCCGATGCGCAGGCGCTGGCGGTCGGGCTCGATCGCTACAGCGCGGTCTACAACGAATCTTTCGCCCAAGCCTTTGCCGCCAAATTCGGTTTTGCCGCTTGGGATAACGCCGATGCCGAACTGGTCGAGAGCGCGTTTGATCTCATGCAGCGGGCCGAGGTCGACATGAGCCTGTTTTTTCGCCATCTGGCGCAGGTTGATCCGCGTGCGCCCAGTCTCGCGGTGCTGGCCGAGGCGTTCTATCGCCCCGAGCTGTTGGCGCTGCATCGCTCCGAGTGGCTCGGCTGGCTGGCCGGCTGGAGCGAGCGCGTTCTGGCCGACGGCGAGGCGACGGCCTTGCGCGTCGAACGCATGAATGCGGCCAATCCGAAGTACGTGCTACGCAACTATCTGGCGCAGCAGGCGATTGATCGGGCGGCGCAAGGCGATGCCGGGATGATCCACGAACTGCTCGAGGTGCTGCGCCACCCCTACGACGAGCAGCCCGGTAATGAACGCTATGCGGCCAAGCGCCCGGATTGGGCCCGACACAAGGCAGGGTGCTCGATGCTGTCGTGTAGTTCCTGATTTTGCGTCGATTTCACGTAGTGCTCGGAGAGTCGGTAGAATGAGACATCCGAATCAACCACAGGGAGCCGTCATGCCTTTTACGACCGATCTGATCCAGGAGCTCAATGCGCTGCTTCGCTTCGATCCGACGACCGATCAGCAGGGACTCAAGGTGCACAAAACGGCCGATGCCGAGGTGATCGCAGCAATGAAGCGGTTGCATGCCAAAGGCTTGGTGACGCAGGCCGACGGCGGCTATTTGACGCCGCTCGGGCGCGAAGCGGCCGGGCATGTGTTGGCGCTGACCGGCTTGCTGACAGCGGGAACGGCGGCGAGTTAGCTATTCCAGCATCAGGTAGGTGGCGACGACCTTGGCGGTAAACCACGGCTCGATGGCGGCGGTGACCGTGTGGAAGTGCGGCATCGTCATGTGCGTCTGGAACGCCGCTTCGTCGTCATAGACTTCGAACAGGAAAAAATGGCGGGGGTCGTGCTCATCGACGGTGACGTCAAAGCGGCGACACCCGGTTTCCTTTTCGACTGAGCTGCGGGCGTTGATCAGCATCTCGCGCTGGAAATCCTGCACATGCTGCGGCTTGATGCGGAAATCGACGGTCACGACATACATGGGGGGCTCCCGTGGGTGGTGTTCCAGGCCACCCATTCTAGCAGCGGTGACCGCGCAGCCGTTTTGATCGGCGCGCGATTCGGTGTCTAATACGGCCCCGGTTTTCAAATTCAAA
This sequence comes from uncultured Propionivibrio sp., assembly GCA_964448995.1. Lineage (GTDB taxonomy): Bacteria > Pseudomonadota > Gammaproteobacteria > Burkholderiales > Rhodocyclaceae > Propionivibrio. The sequence goes on from CAYUYI010000012.1 coordinate 1,469, forward strand.
CAGTCAAAGGAATTTCCGTGAGTACGCTACCGCCCTGCCCGCAATGCCAATCGACCTACACCTACGAGGACGGCAAGCTGTGCGTCTGCCCGGAATGCGGTCATGAATGGTCGCCCGAGGCCGTGCCGTCGGGTGACGACGAGAAGCGTGTGATCTGTGACGCCAACGGCAATCCGCTGGCAGATGGCGACACGGTCACGGTGATCAAGGATCTCAAGGTGAAGGGTTCGTCGCTGGTCGTCAAGGTGGGGACCAAGGTCAGGAACATCCGTCTGGTCGACGGCGACCATGACATCGACTGCAAGATCGACGGCATTGGCGCGATGTCGTTGAAGTCGGAGTTCGTCAAGAAAGCGTGATTGCAGGCGTGATTGAGCGTTTGTTCGGGGCATGGCGCGGTGGGAAAATTCCCCCTGCGCACCGGCCGGAAAGGCCGATGGATATTCATTTTCCGACCGGTGCATGGCTGCAAGTCAATATCCACGGCCTTTTCAAGGGGGCTTGATTTTCTCAGCAAGGAGACATGGCAATGCAACTGACGACGACGCCTTCGATCGAGGGCAAAACCATTGCACGGTACTGCGGCATCGTGGCCGGCGAGGCGGTGCTTGGGGCCAACGTGTTCAAAGATCTGTTCGCCAGCATCCGCGATATTGTTGGCGGTCGTTCCGGCACCTATGAAGGCGAGTTGCGCAAGGCGCGTGAAATCGCCTTCGAGGAACTCACCAGCCAGGCGCGCGAACTGGGTGCCGACGCCGTGGTTGGCATCGACATCGACTACGAGGTTCTGGGCGAAAAGAACGGCATGCTGATGGTGACGGTGAGCGGCACCGCGGTGCAACTCGCCTGATTCAAGCGTTCAAGAGCGCCGGTTCCGGGCCGGCGCGACGCGTGACTCCGTAGTTCCCGCAGTTTTTTGCGGAATCTACTGATGCACGTGGAATGAAAAATTTGGGAGCATGCGTACTTGCGTTTCCAGTCTGGAGGCTCGCATGAACCTGAAATCTGCATCATTGGCGACCCGGTTGCTGCTGACTTCATGTGTTTCCGCCGTGGTCGTGGTCGCGGCAATCGTATCGTTCATCAAGTTTTCGATCATTCCGCAAATGACCGAACAGGCGCTGGTGAATCAGACCAGCACCCTGGCCCATGCGTTGCGCGGTGCGCGCGGTAGTGATGCGATGTGGCAGCCGGCGGAATTGGGGCGGCCCGACACGCTGGATGGCTTCAGCAGCCAGGGAAAAATCGTGGCGACGCTGTTTCTGGCGAAAGACGGCCGTTACTTCCGGGCGGCGACGACGCTCAAGAAGGAGGACGGCAGCCGGGCAATCGGCACCGAACTCGAACCGAACTCCGAGGCGGCGAAGGCGCTGCGCGCCGGACACGAGTATTCCGGTCACATGATGCTGTTCAATCGTCTGCACATGACGACGTATCTGCCGGTGGCGCTCGCCAATGGCGTGATGGGCGCGGTCTTTGTCGGCATCGACTACGGTTCGGCCGATCCGATGCTGTTGCTTGCCAAGCAAATGGATTACATGGTGCTGGCGGTCGGTGCGGCTGCCGTTCTGCTCCTCGGTGTCGGCATGTATTTCTCGGTTCGCGTGGAAGCGCGGCATCGTGAAACCGAGGATATCTTCCGCACGACGCAGGAGGGCATCTTCCTGATCGACCACGATTTGCGCGTCGGTTCGCAGACCTCACAGGCACTGTCGCGATTGCTCGGCTTTGCCGTGCAGCCGGGCGAAAACTTCCTTGAAATGATCCGCGCTTCCGTGTCGCCGAAGACTTTCGAGACGGCGAAGGAGTACCTCGAATTGTTGCTGCGCCATGAGGTGAAGGAAAAGCTCGTGGCCAGCCTGAATCCGCTGGATTGCATCGAGGTTTCGGCCGTCGGGCCGAGTGGCGCCATCGACACGCGATTCCTGCAAATCAGTTTCAACCGGGTCGTGAAATCGGGCAAGGTGACCCACCTGCTGGGCACGGCCAACAACATCACCCGGCAGGTCCGCCTCGAGCGCGAACTGAAGGAGAGCGAACGCAAGGTGCAGGACCAGATGGCGATGATGGTTCATATCCTGCAGGCGGATCCGCGGCTGCTGCAGGAATTTCTGGTGCATGCCGGCGAAGGCCTGAGCCGGATCAACGAGGAAATCCGCACCAGCAGCCAGACGACTGGCTTGTCGGACGCGCAAATCGATACGGCGTTCAGACTGGCGCACCAGCTCAAGGGCGATGCCTCGGCGCTGCAACTCGAAACGTTCACCCAGGCATTGCATGGGCTGGAAACCTTGTTGGGCGGGTTGCGCGAATCGGCGCAGCGCAAGGGCGAGGCGTTGCTGCCGGTGACGGTGCGGATGAAGGAGATTTTCTCGGAAATCGCGTCGATTCAGGAAGTGATGGCGCGTATCAGTCAGTTGCGCGGTGTCGTGACTGTCGAGCCGCCCCGGCCGGCTGCCGACGAGTCCGTGGCGCAACAACCCCTGGTTCGGCAGTGGGCGGCGTTCGCCCACCAACTGGCCGAGCAGCATGGAAAGAAGGTTGACCTCGTCTATCAGGGGCTTGATCTCGAACAGTTGGGCGGAAAACAGCATGAAGCAATCAACAGCGTGGTCAATCAGTTCATCCGCAATGCGTTGGTGCACGGCGTCGAATCGCCGGCCGAGCGTAAGCAGCGAGGCAAACCGGAGGCGGCGCGCCTGTCGGTTTACGTCTCGGATCTGAGCGATGGCTTTATCGAGCTGAGTTTCCGCGACGATGGTGCCGGGATCAATCTCGAGAAAGTTCGTGCGGCAGCACTTCGTTCCGGGCGCCACACACCAGAGAGTCTGGCGAAAATGGATGCGCGCGGGCTGACCATGCTGATTTTTGAGCCGGGTCTTTCGACTCGCGCGCAGGCAGATACGGATGCCGGACGTGGCGTTGGTCTCGATGCGGTGCGCGAGATCGTCGGTCGTCAGGGCGGGCGCATGCGTATCGGTTCGACGCCGGGCGAGTATTGCCACTTCCGTGTGCAACTGCCGCAACTTCGGCGCCGCGAAGCGCCGACGATCGAGCCAGCGGCGGAAACGGTGAAATCGTCGACGGAGGTGGCTTGATGGCACTGAAACTGATGATCGTCGATGACTCGAACATCATTCGCAGCCGGATCGACCGGACGCTCACCCAGCACAACATGACGGTCGTGGCAACTGCGGCCAATGGCGAGGATGCCGTGCAGCTCTTCAAGATGACGCGTCCGGACGTGGTGACGATGGACCTCACCATGCCGCGCATGGATGGCCTGGAGTGCATCCGGGCGTTGCACAAGCTCAATCCGGATGCCCACATTCTGGTGGTTTCTGCGCTGGCCGATAAAACGACGGCGATTCAGGCCTTGAAGGAAGGGGCGCAGGGTTTTCTTTGCAAGCCGTTTTCGGAGAGCGATCTGACCGAGGCCATGGACGAACTGCTAGGAGAAGACTCTCATGGATGAAGAGGAACTGCGCGCCTTTATCGAGATCGTCAATCAATACTTCGAGCGTCAGACGGGGCGCCTGCCGGAGCTCGGCAATCCGTATCTCGGGGATCCAGCGGCGCTGCCGATGTACGACTTTACCGGGGTGATCGGCATTTCCGGGGCACGGCCGGGCTGCGTCTATTTCACCGCGCATCGCGACCTGTTGCGCGAACTGCTCCTGCATGTCGGAGAATCGACGCTCTCGGACGAAAATCTGAGCGATCTTGTCGGTGAAGTGGCCAATACGATTTCCGGCAATGCCCGTCGTGTTTTTGGCCCGGAGTTCATGATTTCGGTGCCGGTGGTGGTGGCCGGCGCCGCCCAAGCGATTCAGGTGCCACGCAACGTCAAGGCCTATATCCTGCCGCTGCGCTGGCACAAGCGCGAGGCCGCGCTGGTCGCCAGCCTGCAGTAGGCCGATGCGGGCTAGGGATTGAGCGGCGCCAGCGTCGCCAGGAATTCGTCAGCCTTCTGAAAGCCGACGACGCGTGTCGTGGTGTTTTCCTGCCCGGTCTTGTCGAAGAAGATAATGCCGGGCGGGCCGTAGAGACTGAAACGGGCCAGCAATGCCTTGTCGTCGGCGGAGTTGGCCGTGACATCAGCGCGCAGCAGTGTCCAGCCGGCGAGCGCTTGTTGTACGCGCGGATCAGCGAACGTCTTGCGTTCCATCTCCTTGCAGGTAATGCACCAGTCGGCATAGAAATCGAGCAGCACCGGCTTGCCGGACGTCTGGACGCGCTGGTCGAGGTCGGCGATCGAGCGTACCGACTCGAAAGGCAAGTGCTTACTGACGCCACGCTGCCGGTCGCCAGAGAAGCTCGCAGCGAGTTCCGGCAGACTTTTGCCGCCGGAGATGGCGCTGGTCAACTGCAACGCGCCGGCGATCAGCAAGGCGACCCCGAGGAATTTGAGTACGCGCTGCGGGCCGGTGACTCCGGTTTTGGGCAGGGGGCGCCAAGCGCGCATCATGATGGCGGCAGCCACCATCAACAATCCCCAGCCGCCGGTTTCAAGCGCCGGTGGAAGATAGGGCGAAACGAGCCACAAGGCCGTCCCGAGCAGGATGAAGCCGAATGCTTTTTTGACTGATTCCATCCAGGGGCCGGCTTTGGGCAGCAAGGTGCCGGCCGAGATGCCGACCAGCAGGAGTGGCACGCCCATGCCCAGCGCCATGGTGAACAACGCCGTGCCGCCCAATACGGCGTCGCCCGTCTGGCCAATGTAGAGCAGCGCGCCGGCCAGCGGGGCGGCGACGCAGGGCCCGACAATCAGCGCCGAGACGGCGCCCATTCCGGCCAGTGCCGGCAGGCTGCCACGGCGGAAGTGCAGGGCTTCTTCCGATACTTTGCTCTGCAGGAAAGCGGGCAACTGCAAATCGTAGAAACCGAACATCGAAAAAGCCAGCGCGACAAACACCAGCGCGAAACCGCCAATTGCCCAGGGCGTCTGGAAGGCCGTCGACAGCAGCGTTCCCGTCAGTGCGGCGGCAATGCCGGCGATGGCATAGGTGGCGGCCATGCCGAGCACGTAGGCGAGCGAGAGGGCAAAGCCGCGGCCGTGAGAGATGCCGTGTCCTTGCCGGCCGGCGTTGACGATGATGCCGGAGAGGATGGGCAGCATCGGCAGCACGCAGGGGGTCAGTGAGAGAAGCAGGCCGAAACCGAAAAAACTGGAGATGACCAGCCAGAAATCAGCATGTCGCAGCAATTGGGCGATGCGCCCGGATTCATCATTGCCCTTGATTTCAGCCGCCCGCGGCGTGGTTGCGGGATCGGGCAGCGAGACCGTCAGCTTCTGTTGTTGCGGCGGGTAGCAGATGCCATCTTCCGCACAGCCCTGCGAGGTGATCTTGAGCGTCAGCGGCAGGATGCCGGACATGTTGCGCTGCACCGGTACGCGGATGCTGACTTGCTTGTAGAACACCTCGACCTTGCCGAAGGTTTCATCGTTCTTTTCCTTGCCCTTGGGGATCTGTGGTGTGCCGATCTGGAGGAAATCAGGTTCGAGGGCGAAGCGGAATTTGTCGCGGTAAAGGTAGTAGCCCGGCGCAATGTCGAAGCGGATTTCGAGTGTCTCGCCATCGAGCGGACGCGCGCTCGGGCGGAAGGCTTGTTCGGGATGAAGGAAATCAGCGGCCAACACCGGCCCGACGAAAGCGGCCAGGGCAGCAAGAATGAAGGCAAAGCGACGGAGCATGGACGTGTCTTCTAAGTTGGGAGCGTCTCTGCGGCGACCCAGGCCAGATAGTCCGGCAGGCCGCGGGTGACTGGCAGGGCAATGATTTCTGGTGTTTCGTAGGGGTGTTGCGCGCGGATGGCCGCTTCGAGCGCCGGATAGCATTCTGCCGTGGTCTTGATGAGCAGGGGCACTTCGCTTGCCTGTTCGATCGCTGCGTTCCAGCGATAGACCGAACGGCACGGTGCCAGAATATTCACGCAGGCGGCCAAGCGTGTTTCGACCAGCGTGGTCGCCAGCGCTTCAGCACGGGCGGCGTCGGGCAGGTTGGTCAGAACGATCAGGATGTTCATGGGTCAGTTGAGTTCAGTCGCGCGAGTGGCGGCAGACAATGTCGCGGATCGTGTGCAGGCAGCGGTGGAAAAAGTGGTCGGCGCCGGGGATGACCGTGACCGGCAACCCCTGCGGTTCCGCCCAGGCAAGGACATTGGCCAGCGGTACCGTGGCATCCTTGGCCCCGTGAATGATCAGGCTGTCGCCCACGATCGGCGGCGCTGTGTAAGTGCGATCACCCTCGATGGTTCCTGTCGCGAGGCCGACCAATACCAGCCGGTGCGGAGGCTGCCCGGCCTGTGTCATGGCTTCGGCAACGCGCGTGATGACATAGCCGCCGAACGAAAAGCCGGCGAGCGTCATCGGCAAATTGCCGAAGCGCGCTTTGGCCTGGTCGATTACCGCGAGCATGTCGGCCGTTTCACCTGTACCGTGGTCGTGTGCGCCCTCGCTGCCGCCGACACCGCGGAAATTCGGGCGCAGCGCCACGTTGCCGAGTTGGACGAAGGTGCGCGCCAGCATGTGCGCCACCTTGTTGGTGTTGGTGCCGCCAAACAAGGGGTGCGGATGGCAGACCAGGGCAATGCCGCGTGGCGCGTTCGGGCCGTCGATGACCGTTTCAATGGCACCGGCAGGCCCTTCAAGGAGAATGGTTTCCTCGTTCGACTTCATGCCGAAGGTAGCCGGAGGCGTTCGACAATGTGGCCGTTGATCAGGTGCTCCTGAATGATTTCCTCGACGTCATCCTGATCAACATAGGTGTACCACACGCCTTCCGGGTAAACGACGATGACCGGACCGTCGTCGCAACGATCCATGCAGCCGGCCTTGTTGATGCGGATTTTTCCCTTGCCCTTGAGGCCGAGCCGGCCGATGCGGTCCTTGGCATAGGTTTGGGCTTCCGTCGCGCCGAGCGCGTTGCAACAGCTTTCGCCGTCGGGGCGCTGATTGCAGCAGAAAAAAACGTGATGCTTGAAGTAGCTCATGGGATCGCCTTTCGCGAGCGAGGATGGCCGTCAGACCGCAGGATACCCGATTGATTCAGCGCCGTCGCCCGAGCAGGCTCAGGCAGGGCAGCGCGAGAAACGGCCAAACGCTGGCGACGAGTCGCGTCAAGCCGTTGAAATTGAGGAAGTGCCCTTGACGCCAGGCGGCCATGGCCACGGTGGAGTAGGGGTTTGGTGGCGCCAGATTGACCAGTACGGTACCGGCCATCAGCGCGAGTCCAGCCAGCGCAATGCGCCAGGGCGCCGGGAGCAGCGACATCACGGCAAGCGCGGCGGCGCCGATCAGCATGCCGAGACCGGCGCCGGGGGTCAGCCAGGCAAAGGCTTGCAGCGGCCCGACCAGAATGGCGGCGGCCAGCGTGCGGATTGCCAGCGCCAGCGCGAAGAAGATGCCGAGCAGCCAGAATGGCGCATGTCGTGGGGCAAGCAACGAACCGACCATCAGACCGATGGCGACTCCGTTGCAAACGATGATGGCCGTTTCGATGACAAAAAACGAGGAAGGCGCATAGGTCACCGCTGGCGGGATGTTGAGCAGGTGGCGCAAATCGCCGGCGCCGAACAGGAAGGTTTCCGGCGACAGTTGTGTCAGCAGCCAAAGGCCAACCAGTACCAGCGCGATGTCCACGTGGGGGGTCGGCGCCAACTGATGTTGCAGGCGCGCGATGGTGCGGAATGTGCGCGCGCCTTGCCAGCCCGCCAGCAGGGCGCCGAGGGCCGATCCCAGGGCGTTGCTGGCCAGGTCGAGATTCGAGGGGACGCGCGATGGTAGCCACGCCTGTACGGTCTCGACGCCCAAACTGATGGCGGCCCCCGACAGCGCCGCGATCAAGGCCGGGAGCCATTGCCCCGGGGTGCGTTGCAGCGCGAGCGTTAACAGGAAGCCGAGCGGCAGGTAGGCCAGAATGTTGGCGGCGACATCGAAACTGGTCCAGTAGCGTGGCCAGCCGGCTTCAAGAAAGGCCAGCGGTGACAGGCCCGTTTCGCGCCAGCCGGAAAACGGGTGCAGGCTGGCGTACATGATCAGTGCCGCGTAAGCCAGGGCGAGGTAGCGTGGCAGACGATGCGGACTGCCCGTGGGGGCGGTGTGGTCGGTCGCCATGTCAGGGGGCCAGGATGAGGCGCGACGGCCCGCCGGCGGGGGGCAACCCTGCCCGGCAATCTTGGTCGGGGTTGGCCCGGAAATGCACTTCGCCGAGGGTTGAAGGGATGCGCATGAGGGGGTTGCCGAAATGCCGATCAATGAAGACCAGCGCATTATAAAGTCGCAATGGCGGCGGTGCCATGCAACGTTTGGCTTCGGCATCGCCTCGTGCGGGAGAGGCTGCATTGGCGGGCAGGGCCATGTTTCTGATTTCGTATTGTGAAATGCTGGGTTTGACAAAAGCCAGTCGAATCAGTAGGATCGCCTCTTCGCTGTGCTTGGGACTCCGATTTTCCGGGGTTGGCATGGCAAGGAACTCTTCCTTTTTTCCCGCGCTCAAACCTGCGTTTTCGGAAGAGTCACCCCGCAGTCATCCTGGCTGCGTTCCTGGGTTTTAACAGTCTGTTATCCACCCGCCTGTAACCGCTTGTCGCACGGCTTGTCTTGCGCGATGACAACAGTGAAGGAGAGTGAGCATGTCAGCTTCAAATTTGCTCAAGCAAACCATGTCCCGGCGTACCGACGTTGCGCTTCATCTGGCGCAACATTGTCTGATCATCGTCGGTTTGGTATTCGCTCTCGGTTTCATCACCCCCGTTTCCGGGGAGCCGATGGCCGAGGCTTTTCAGGCACTTTGGCCAGAAATTTCCGCGAGTGCGGATCTGGCAGAAGCCGAGGAAGGGCGTGCCGAAAGGGGCGCCTCCGCAGATTCCGACGGCAATGCCCTGTCGCCGCGCATGCGCGGCGCGCTGGCTTACGTGGCACAGCGCTACAAGGTTTCGGCCGAGGCGGTGCGCCCGGTATTCGAGGCGGCGCAATTGGTCGGGCAGGAACGGCGGATCGACCCGTTGCTGATCGTCGCGATCATCGGTGTCGAGTCGGGTTTCAATCCGTTCGCCGAGAGTTCGTTCGGCGCCCAGGGGTTGATGCAGGTGATCCCGCGTTTCCATATGGATAAGCTGCCGGGCGGCGCCAACGGGCGGGCCTTCCTGGATCCGGTGACCAACATCCGGGTCGGTGCCTCGGTCTTGCAGGAGGCGATCCAGCGCCGTGGCGGCTTGACGGCCGGTTTGCAGTATTACGCGGGGTCGTCCGACGCGGCGGGCAGCTACGCCAACAAGGTGATGGCTGAGAAGGCGCGCTTGGAGCAGGCGGCGCAACGCCGCGCCGGCTAACGTGAAGCGCCTGGCGCCGCGTCAGGTCGCGTGCGCCATGCGCAGAATGGCCTGACGGGCTTCTGCCGGCAACAACAGTTCGGCTTGGGCAAGCGGCTCGGTGAGTCGCTCGTCGAAGTACAGCAGCCCCGTTTCGTCTTCCTGCAGCAGTTCGGCATCGATCAGATGGGCGATCAGAGCGGAAAACACCGATTTTTCGGAGTATTCCGGCGCGTCGGTGGCATGGAGCAGCGCCAGTCGCTGCGCGAGTAGGTGGCAGTCATTGACCAGTTGTTGCCGCGTGCGGTGGCCGGAACCCCCATGTTGCAACAGCGACAACGCCAGAAAATGGCGTTCGAGGATGGGGCGCAGCGTTTCTCCAATCATCCGCAGTTCAGCAAATTCCTGACTGTTGGGATCGGGGGCGCAAAGTTGCCCGTTGTCGTCACGCAGGAGCAGGCGGCGTGCGCACAGGACGGAGATGATCGTCTCGGTGGCTGCCGGGATTTCTTCGGGGGGCCAGCGCAGGAACAGTTCGGTCCGCATCAGTCCGTACATCCCGGCCATGGCTTCCAGGATCCGCTGGGTCGGAAGCCGCCGGTTATGGCTGATCAGGCAGGCAATCAGCGCTGGCAGGGCGAACAGGTGCAACACGTTGTTGCGGAAATAGGTCAGTAGCGGCGCGCTACCGTTTGGGATGCCGATCAGGTCTCCGAGTGGGTGTGCGATGCGTCGCGCGCTCCCGAGGCGAAGGGCGTAGGCGATAATCTCCGGTGGCGTCAGTGGGCAGGCGACGGTGTGTGGCGCATAGGGGGCTTCAACCGTGAGCGCCTGATAATGTGCCAGCATGCGTTGCAACACGTTTTCATCAGCAGTGTGCTGCGGCGTGGCGAGTAGCGTCAGGGCGATCAGGTTGATCGGCGTGATGACGGCGCTGTCGTTCAGGCGGGTGGCCAGTGCAATGGCGGCTTGGCGAGTGGCTTCGCGTGACCAGTCGCTCGGGGCGTCGTGAGGTGCATTGGGGCGGCAGGAACTGAGAAAACTTTCCAGATCCATTGGTTCGCCGAAATTGATATGCACGCGGCCGTACTCCTTGTGAATCTTGCGCACACTTTGTAATAGCGCCCACAATGATTCTTTCTCTTTGGGTTTGCCGGCGAGCTCGCGCAGGTAGGTTTTTCCCTCAAGCAATTTTTCGTAGCCCAGATAAACCGGAACGAATACGAGCGGTCGCTGGTGCTCGCGAATGAAGCTGGTAATGGTCATGCCGAGGATGCCGGCCTTGGGATTGAGTGTGCGGCCGGTACGACTGCGGCCGCCTTCAATGAAGTATTCGAGCGGGAAGCCGCGCGTTAGCATCAAGTGCAGATACTCGTTGAAAACTGTGGCGTAGAGCGGCTCGCCCTTGAAGCTACGGCGCAGGAAGAAGGCGCCACAGCGTCGCAGCAGCGGGCCGACGACCGCCATGTTGAGATTGGCACCGGCCGCGATATGGGGGGGCGTCAATCCCTTCTTGTGCAGAAAGTAGGAGAGCACCAGGTAATCGATATGGCTGCGGTGGGCTGGGATGTAAACGATGCTGTGGTTCGGGGCGATGTGCGTGATTGTGTCGAGATGGTGAATTTCAATCCCATCATACAAACGGCTCCACAACCAGGAAAAAAAGATGTCCAGCGCGCGTAGCGTGCCGTAGGAATAGTCCGAAGCGATTTCCAGCGCAAAGCGTCGTGCGCGTCGTTGCGCCTCTTCGAGTGAGAGGTTCCGTTCGGTCGCCTCATTGACGATCGCTGTGCGAACGGAGGGGGATTTAAGCAGCGTTTCGATTTGCGTATTGCGGTGCGACAGGTCGGGGCCCATGGCCATTTCGCGCTGGCGGCGGAAATGAACGCGCAGCACGCGCGAAAGTTTGCGTAGCGCCGTGCCTTCTTCAAGGTGGTTGTCCGACAGACCATGCAGTGAAATCGGCGCATTGAAACGCACCAGGACATTGCGTCCGTGCAGCAGTATGGTCAGCAGACGACCCAGCCGGCCGACCTGCTGCCAGGTTTCCGAAAACAGGGCATTGAGAATGGACTCCTGTTTGTCCGGACTGCGGCCCCAAAGAATGATCACCGGCACGATCTGTACGTCGGCGAGGCGATTGGACAGGGCCTCGTGCACGAGATCGGCCATCAATTGTGGCGGCGCGTAGCGTTCCCGCGCTGTGGCCATGAGGGATTGCCGGCGGTTAAGGAAAAAAAAGGCGTGCGGCGAAGTGGTGCCGGAGAGCTTGAGCGGCAGGCTGGCGGACGGCAGTCCGGCGCGTTTCGTTTCTTCGAATAACACCAACTGGTTGGACAGATGCTCGTCCTGCAACACGTAGCAAACGGGTTGTGAGGGATCGAGGCCCAGCGATTGCGGAGGTTCCGGGAAAACGGTCGTGCGAACCCAGAAGTACATTAACCGGCGTAGCAGACGGAGCGTCCAGCCGGGAAGCGTCAGGAAACCAGCCATAGTTGCGGTGTTGTTCTAGGAATCGTGGGGGCAACGAAATTACACGAGGACTCCGGCAGGGCCGGAATCCTCGATGATGCCACAGTGTCAGGCGAGCGCGACGTCGATCCGAAGACTATTCGTCGTCCAGTCCGACGACCTTGTGTTGCGAGGCCAGATGTTGCTGTGTGGCGGCGGGCACCGGCGCGTAATGCGAGAACATGATGCTGTACGAGCCTTGTCCGCCGGTCAGAGACTTGAGCCGTCCCTGATAGTCGTCGAGCTCGGCGAGTGGCACCTTGCCGCTGATCGACATGCTGCCGGCGCCACGCGGTTGCGTTCCGGTGACTTGCCCTCGTTTGCCGGATAGGTCGCCGGCCAGATCGCCGACGGCATTTTCGGGAGAGAGGATCTCGATATCGACGACCGGTTCGAGAATGATCGGCGTCGCGGCGCGGATCGCCTCGATGACGGCCTTGCGGCCGGCGGTGTAGAAGGCGATATCCTTGCTGTCGACGGCGTGTGACTTGCCGTCATAGACGATGACGCGGATGTCGGATACCGGGAAGCCGCCGACGACGCCATCATCGAGCGCCTGGCGCACGCCTTTTTCGACCGAAGCCATGAACACGCCGGGAATCGTGCCGCCTTTGACCTCGTCGACGAATTCGAAACCGGCGCCACGTGGCAAGGGTTCGACACGCAGCATGACTTCGCCGAATTGGCCTGCGCCACCCGTCTGCTTCTTGTGCCGACAATGGCCAGGGGCTTTGCCGGTGATCGTTTCGCGGTAATCGATCTGTGGTGGCTTGGTGTCGAGTTCGATCTTGTATTGCTGAGCCATCCGCGAAAGCTTGGCGCGCAGATGCATTTCACCGAGACCGCGGATGACGGTTTCGTTGGTGGTCGGATGGCGCTCGACCTTGAAGCACGGATCCTCGATTTCCAGTTTGTGCAACACGTCGAAGAGACGCTGTTCGTCGGACTTCTTCTTGGTCTCGACGGCCAGTCCCTGCATCGGTTGCGGGAATTCGAGCGGCTTGAGGTGGATGTGATCCTCATCGTGCGAGTCGTGCAATACACAGTCGAACTCGATTTCCTCGACTTTGGCGATAGCACCAATGTCGCCGGGGATCAATTGGTCGACCTCGATGTATTCCTTGCCGAGCAGTCGATAGAGGTGACCGACTTTGAACGCGCGCTTGGCATCGCCAACGAAAAGCTGTGAATCCTTTTTGATCGTGCCCTGATGGACGCGGAAGACCCCCAGCTTGCCGACGAAGGGGTCGCTCACCACCTTGAAAACGTGTGCCAGTACATGTTTGTTGGCATCGGGTTCGGCGTTGAATGGTGCAGCGTTCTCGTCGCTGAGCTCTCCGGTGAAGAACGGTGGCGGGTTGCCTTCGGCCGGGTTCGGCGCAAGTTTTGCCAGCGCGTCGAGCAATTGGGGAATCCCGGCGCCGGTGCGGGCGGAGACAAACAGGATCGGGATCAGATGGCCTTCGCGCAATGCCTTTTCAAACGGCGCGTGCAGGGCCTCCGGCGACGGATCCGTGCCGTCTTCGAGGTATTGGGCCAGCAGATCCTCGTCTTCTTCGACAATCTGATCAATCAGCGCGCGATGCGCTTCGGCAACCGATTCGAAATCGCTCTCGCCATTCGCGTGCTCCAGTACCTCGATTGCATCCTGGCCATGATGGGCCGGCAGATCAAGAATCATGCATTCTCGGCCAAAGTGCTCGCGAATTTCGCCCAGTAGCTTGGGCAAATCGACGTTTTCGGCGTCAATCTTGTTAATGACGATCATGCGACACAATTTCCGTGCCGCTGCAAATTTCATCATCCGCTCGGTCGATAATTCGATGCCAGTCTGGGCGTTGATAACGATCAATGCCGTATCGACGGCGGCTAGCGCGCCGATTGCCTGGCCGGCGAAGTCGGGATATCCGGGGGTATCGATGAGATGAATCTGGGTGTCAAGCCATTTGAAACTGGCCAGTGCGGAGTTGATGGAATGGCCGAGTTCTTTTTCCTGGGGATCGAAATCGCAAACGGTGTTGCCCTTCTCGACGGAGCCTCGTGTGGTGATGGCGCCGGTCGCGGCGAGCAGTGTCTCGGCAAGTGTGGTCTTGCCTGCTGCGCCGTGGCCGACTAGTGCTACGGTACGAAGGTTGGCGGTAGTGTACTGACCCATGTTGTCTCCCATTAATGTCGAACATGCTCTGTTCGGGGCGAGAACCGGACAACGCCCCAAGACGGAGCAACTAACTACACTGGTTTCTTGCGCAACGGATTCATTCTACCCTTTGTCGGCGCGGAGGGAATACCCGATCGCCGGCCCGAGGGAAAGAGGCGTCGATATCCCGTTTGCACGCCGGATTCTGTTGGTCGGTAAGATCGCAAGCTGATTCGTTGTTGTGGATGTCCGCAGTGTTGGAGATTTGTCGCGAACGGCCTTTTGGCGGCGATAGTTGGTGCCTTTGCGTTGACCCATTCCCGACTCGGGAACGATAATCAGCAGTTATATTGCTCCCAGAGCACAATTCGTAGTTCGTCGACGGGGGTGATTTGGGAAGCAGTCTTTTGTGATGACAGATTGTGAGGAAAATCGATGGAAAATATAGGCTGGGGTTTACAGATGACCGTTCTCGGTATGGGACTGGTCTTCTCCCTGCTGGCGCTGTTGTGGGTCCTGCTGATCGTGGTACTCAAGCTCGACAAGGACGATTCGGAAGAAGAACTCCCCGAAACTGATCTTGACGTGGCCGAGGATGCGCCGATCGCGGTGGTGCCGGCGAATGTTGAAGGAATCTCGGGAGAGCTCGTTGCAGCAATCACACTGGCTGTCGCGAAATTCAAATTCCAACGCGTGCCAGCAGATGTCGCCGCGGCGATCACGATTGCCGCCGTCGAGCACCGGAAGGCGATCGGGCCGTGGCGTCCGGCGGTGGCCCGGACCTTCTGGCCGGGAACGCAGCCCAGTCGCTGGACGACAGCTGGCCGGGCGCGGGCACGGCAGACCAATAACTGGAATCCTTGGGGAAAATAATGCGACGCTATACATTGAACATTGGCAGTAGGGAATTCGTAGTTGACGTCCAAGAGACGGACTTTGACCAATTTGAAGTATCGGTTGGTGGCGAGACGTACGCGGTGACGCTGGCGGAAGACCAGGCGGTAGGTGGCGTAGCGATTGCGCCGGCGGCAGCGCCTGTGGCGGCCGCGCCGAAGGCCGCGCCTGCGGCAGCCCCGGCTCCGGCCGCTGCGCCGGCACCTGCTGCGGCAGCGCCGAAGAAGCAACCGGCGGGTGGTGGCGGCAAGGGCGCGGTCAAGGCCCCGATGCCAGGCAAGATCCTCGAAGTTTCGGTCAAGCCGGGCGAGACCGTCAAACGCGGCCAACAAGTCGCGATTCTCGAAGCGATGAAGATGCACAACTCGCTGGGCGCCTCGCAAGACGGCGTGATTGCCGAAGTGTGCGTCGATGTTGGCCAGACGGTTGCCCACGGCGACGTCATCGTCACCTTCAAGGAGGGCTAAACAATGGTTGACGCAC
>CAYUYI010000013.1:0-11854 GCA_964448995.1 uncultured Propionivibrio sp.
CGCGATATCGCCGATCCGACATCGAGTCACGATTTTGGCAAGGACATCATTCCTGCTGCGGTGAAAAACGGTTTGGCGAAGGCGCATTCGTTTGATCGCAGTTGTGTGCACGCGCCGGAAGAAGGTCCAAACAAAGAGAACTACTGGCGCGACGTCGGAACCGTCGATGCCTACTGGGAAGCCAATATTGATCTGACGGCGACCGATCCGGCGCTCAATCTCTATGACCGCAGCTGGCCGATCTGGACCTATCAGCAGCAGATTCCACCGGCGAAATTCGTACACAACCAGATTGACCGGCGGGGGATTGCGATTGAGTCGTCTGTCTCCGGCGGATGCATTGTTTCCGGCGAGTTAAATCGGACCGTATTGTTTTCGTCATGTCGCGTCCATTCGCACGCGCGCGTCGATTGGTCGGTCCTGCTGCCTGATGTTGAAGTGGGCCGTCGGGCGCGGCTGAGCCGTTGCATCATCGATCATGGCGTGAATATTCCTTCGGGCATGGTGATCGGGGAGGATCCCGAGGATGACGCCCGTCGTTTCCGCCGGACGCCGAACGGCATTACCTTGGTCACGCGCAAGATGATCGAACGGATTTCATGAGCCCTCTTATATTCATAGACCATGAGAATTCTTCACGTTGCTTCTGAAATTTTCCCGTTGGTAAAAACCGGCGGGCTGGCTGATGTGGTCGCTGCGCTGCCGCCGGCGCTGGTCAAGCGCGGGCTGGATGCGCGCGTGTTGCTTCCAGGGCTGCCAGGGATCCTCGGCGGTATGGCGACACTCAAGTCGGTGACGAACATTGGGCCGGTCTTCGGCGCGGCGACCGTTCGCCTGCTTCTCGGCAAGTTGCCGGATAGCGGATTGTTCGCTTACGTCATCGATGCGCCGTTTCTCTATGGGCGCGAAGGCAACCCGTATGTCGGACCGGATGGGCATGACTGGAGCGACAACCACCGGCGCTTCGCATTGCTCGGGTGGGTAGCGGCACATCTGGCTTCTGGGGAACTCGATCCCGGTTGGGTTCCTGATACCGTGCATGCGCATGACTGGCATGCCGGGTTGGCGGCCGCCTATATCGTGCAAAATCCTGCGCTGCAGACCGGAACGGTGTTCACGATCCACAACATGGCTTTCCGCGGTCTCTTTGCCATGGATTGCCATCACGACATCGGGTTGCCGGTACGCAAGCTGACCCCGCTGGGGATGGAGTTCCACGGCAAGATTTCGTTCATGAAATCAGGGCTCGTCTATTCGAACAAGGTCACAACGGTGAGTCCGACCTACGCCCGGGAAATCTGCACGCCGGAATTTGGCTGTGGGCTGGAGGGCGTGATGCGCGATCGGGGGGGCGATCTTTCCGGTATTCTCAACGGCGTCGATTATGCCGTGTGGACCCCGGGAGATCCGGCGATCGCCAGAACCTATTCTGCTCAGGATCTCGACGGAAAACATGTCTGCAAACAGGCCTTGCAGGCCGAGTTCGGATTGTCACCTTCCGCACCGGGTCCGCTCTTTGCCGTGGTCAGTCGCCTGACTTCGCAAAAAGGCATGGATCTCCTGTTGGCAGCGCTGCCGGACCTGTTGCGCGAGGGGGGACAGTTGGTGGTTCTCGGTTCCGGCGACAGCGACCTTGAGTCCGGTTTTCGTTATGCGGCATCGGTAAACCCAGGCAATGTCGCGGTTCACGTCGGTTATGACGAAGCATTGTCTCACCGCGTCATGGCAGGCGCGGATGTGTTGCTGGTGCCTTCGCGCTTCGAGCCATGTGGCCTGACGCAGCTTTATGCGCTCCGCTACGGCACGCTTCCGCTCGTGCGGCGCGTCGGCGGTTTGGCCGACACCGTGGTTGATACGACCCCTGAGACCCTTGGCGCTGATCGCGCAACAGGGTTTGTGTTTGACGAGCCTTCGCGTTATGCCCTTGGGGCGCGGATTCGCGATGCCTGTGCCTTTTATCACGACACGGAAGCATGGCAACGCGTACAACGCCGGGGGATGGTGCAGGACTTTTCCTGGGAAGATTCTGCGGCCAACTATGAGGCGCTGTATCGTTCGCTGCGGCCGCATGGCTGATGTCCTAGTTCTCTGAACCTGACACCACCGTCTTTGAGTCTCTCAGGCCTTGATGGCCGTGAGAGACGCGGGGGCAGCAAAAGGGACGTTGCTTTCAGCTTATCGAGAGGTGCCGCTCAACAATGCGGCGATATCCTTCTCCGCTTCAATCCAGTCGCGCACCGAGTCGCTACGGAAATTATTGGCTTCCGCCCGGTAATAGGCGGCCTCAGCAATCATGCGATAGCGCTGCTCGTCTGTGACGATCATGACCTTCGGCGATTCGAACTCGAGCACGCCGCGCGTCACGGTCTTTTTCGCGACAGGCTTCTTGTCGGGGGCAGGTTTTGGCGTCGCCGCGACCTTCTTGACGGCCGGCTTTTTCGCCGTTGGTTTGCTGACGGTCGTTTTTGCGGTTCCTGGTTTTTTCACCGCGGTTTCGGTAGCCTTTGTCGTGGTCTTTTTGGCGACGGGCTTGGCGGAAGGTTTTGTGGCACTCGCAGTCTTTTTCGTCCTGCTGATCGTTTCAGCCATGTTCATTCCTTTCATAAATGTGGGCACGTAAGGAACGAGCTCACTCTACTGACTATACTATACAAAACGTATATTGCAATTTGTCTGCTTCGATCAGGTCACGGGGGTCGGGGCGTCAGGCGAGCGCCCATGCAGACGCGCCAACTCCGCTAGCCGATCAGCATGCCAAGATTCTACTTGGTTCCAGTTGAAGCGCCATTCCCAGTAGCCCGTGGCTTGTCCGGGCTGGTTCATGCGGTGGGGCGAGTCGAGTCCAAGCACATCCTGCATCGGAACGATGCTGATGGTGGCAACCGAAGCTGACGCCGCATGGATGAGGTCCCAGTGGATCGACTCGCCGGAGATGCCGAGGTATTTCCGCACATAGTCCTGGTCTTGCCCAGACAGGGATCGCCACCAGCCTGCGCTGGTGTCATTGTCGTGGGTGCCGGTATAGACGACCGTGTTGGCCTCGAAGTTATGGGGCAAGTAGAGGTTGTCGCTCTTGCCGTCAAAAGCGAATTGCATAATACGCATTCCAGGCAGTCCAACAGCATCGCGCAGTGCCGTAACTTCGCGCGTGATGATGCCAAGATCTTCGGCGATGATGCTCGGTGTTCCGATCCCGGTGTTGATGGGTTTGCCAAGCGCCTTTTGCATGGCGTCAAAGAAAGCCTTTCCTGGGCCGGCTTTCCAGGTGCCGTTGATGGCGGTTTCGGATTTGGCAGGAATTTCCCAATAGGATTCAAACCCACGGAAATGGTCGATGCGGATAATGTCGCACAACGACAGTGTCGAGCGAATGCGGGCCGCCCACCAGTGGTAGCTGTCCTGTGCATGCGTGGCCCAGTCGTACAGCGGGTTGCCCCAGCGTTGTCCGGTGGCGCTGAAGTAGTCTGGCGGGACGCCAGCGATGACCCGTGGGTGTCCGGTGTCGTCGAGATCGAAGAGCTTTTGATGGGACCAGACATCGGCACTATGGGCCGAGACGAAGATCGGCATGTCGCCGACGATTAGGATGCCGCGCTGATTGGCATAGTGCTTGAGCGCTTGCCACTGAGCGTAGAAAATCCACTGGCAGAACTTCCAGAAATTGCACTCGTCAGTCAAGGAGGCGGCTGCGTCTCTTAGGGCCTTGGGTTTGCGTTGCGCCAGCGGCGCTGGCCAGTCTTGCCAGCACCTGCCGTTGCTCCCGTGATTGCGGTCGAGAGCCATGAATAAGGCATAGTCGTCGAGCCAGTCTGACGTGGCGGCCTGGAATGCGTCGAAATCCAGACGGTTCTTCGTGTTTCCCTCGGCGAAGAAACGTTCGGCCGCGAGGCGCAGACGGGCCATGCGATAGAGGCGAATGGCCGGATAATTGACGCGGTCCTCGCGGAACAGCGTGTCGGGCTCGATGTCCGCGGCGGTCAGCCAGCCGGCATCGCGGAGCGGGGTGAGGCTGATCAGTAACTCGTTACCGGCGAACGCCGAGGGACTCATGTAAGGCGAATTGCCCGGGCCAACGCCGCCGAGCGGGAGTATTTGCCAGAGTGTTTGCTTGCCAATTGCCAGCCAGTCGATGAAGTGATAGGCAGAGAGTCCAAGGTCTCCGGAGCCGTGCGGGCCGGGAAGGGACGTGGGATGCAGCAGGATGCCGCTGCGACGTTTGGCTGCCATGAATCACCCCTGGGTCAGAAGTTGGACGCTGCGCCCGTCCAGATGGCACCGGTCAGTGATCGAAAATGATTTGAACGGCTCGTCCGCAGCGGTGTTGCACAAACCTTGCCAGTTTCCGGTGGGAAGCTGGAATGTCGTTGATTCGGCGTGACGGTTGAAAAGAACCATCAGAAGCGCGGATGTCGCGGCACCGCTCAGTGGTGCCAGCAGAAGGCCAAGGCGCGGCAGGTTAGCCGATTGCCAGTCCTCCACGCGCATTTCATGGCCGGCCTCATGCCACCAGACAACGTCGCGCAATGCCCCCGCGTTGGCTTGCCCCGTCAGCCAGTCGCGGCGACGCAACTGCGGGAACCGATGGCGCAACGCGATCAGACCGCCGCAGAAATCGAGCAGGTTTGTATCGGCATGTTTCCAATCGAGCCACGTTAGGGGGTTGTCCTGGCAATAGGCGTTGTTGTTTCCAGATTGGGTCCGGCCGATCTCATCGCCCCCCTGTAACATTGGCACGCCCTGGGCAATCAACAGCGTTGCGAGCAGCGCGCGCTGCAAACGTTTTCGGCAGGCTGTTATTGCCGGATCATGACTATCGCCTTCAGCGCCGCAGTTCCAAGACAGATTGTGATTGTTCCCGTCACGGTTGTCTTCGCCGTTCAGTTCGTTGTGCTTGCGCTGATAACTGACCAAGTCTCGCAACGTAAACCCATCGTGCAAGGCGATGAAGTTGACGCCGGCTTGTGGAGCACGTCCTTGGTGACGGAATATCTCGCTGGAGCCCGCAACTCGCTGCGCCAAGCCGTCGATGCCGCAGCCACCGGTCAGCCAGAAAGCCCGGATATCGTCACGGAAGCGGTCATTTTTCTCGCACCAGCCGGGGGGGAACCGCCCCAGTCGATAGCCGTCGGGACCTAGATCCCAGGGTTCCGCGATCAGCTTCACCTGCTGCAGTACAGGGTCCTGGCGAATGGCTGCAAGAAAGCCGCTATCACGGGTTAGCGTGGCGGCCAGATCGAAACGGAAACCGTCAACGTGCATCTCCGTCACCCAGTAGCGCAATGCGTCCATGACGAGTTGCAGAACGCGCGGATGGGCGACATTCAGCGTATTGCCGCAGCCGCTGAAATTTTCATAAAGCGCAGGATTGTCGGGTTTCAGCCGGTAATAGCTGGCATTGTCGATGCCGCGAAAGCTGACGGTAGGGCCGTGTTCATCCGTTTCGGCGGTGTGGTTGAAGACAACGTCGAGAATGACCTCAATCCCTTCGCGGTGTAACGTGCGCACCATCGAACGGAACTCCGAAATCACCGACTGGCCGCCGACGCGCGCGGCGTAACGCGGTTCTGGCGCGAAGAAGGCCAGTGTGTTATAGCCCCAGTAGTTGCTGCGGCCACTGACGATCAGACGTTCTTCATCCAGAAAGCAGTGGATTGGCAGCAGTTTGATGGCGGAGACGCCAAGGTGCTTGAAGTGGCGGATCATCGGTGGCGATGCCAGCCCGGCATAGGTGCCGCGCAATGTTTCCGGAACCTCGGGGTGTTGTCGAGTCGCGCCCTTGACGTGAATTTCGTAGAGCACTGAATCGGCGAGCGGCACGGCGGGCGGCGCGTCGTCGTCCCAATCGAACGGTTCGTCCACCACGACAGCCTTCAGGCTGCTTCGGCCCGCCGGGTTGTGCCCGTAGGTGAAGATGCCGGTCAGCTCGCGGGCGTAGGGATCGACCAGCAGGTGCTGCGGATCGAAACGGTGTTGCGGTGCCGAGGGACCGTGAACGCGATAGCCATAGATCAGGCCGGGCCGGGCATCCGGTAGATAGCCGTGCCAAACTTGATCGGTGCAAACCGGCAAGGGCAGCGAGTGCTCAATGCCCCCCTCGAATACGCAGAGTTCGACGCGTTCCGCATGCGCTGAGAATAACGCAAAATTAACGCCGGCACCGTCCCAGTGTGCGCCGAGAGGCCAGGAACGACCTTCCTGGAGACCGCCGTCGATGTTCAATGTTCCCATTCAAAGATCACCGTCGCTAGCGGCGGCAGCGTCATCGCCACCGACCACTCGCGCCCGTGTGCCACAATCGGCTCGGCGTTAACGATGCCGAACGGATTGCCGACGTTACTGCCGCCGTAATATTCTGAATCGGTGTTGATGCGTTCGTGGTAGCGCCCCGGACCCGGCACGCCGAGTCGATAGTCATGCCGTACGAGGGGAGTGAAATTGCAGACACAGAGCATGGCTTGGGCGCGATCATGCCCACGGCGCAGGAAAGCGATGACCGAGTTATCGGAATCGTTTGCCGAGATCCATTCGAAGCCGTGATGCTCGAAGTCGATTTCGTGCAGTGCCGGGGCGCGCCGATACAGATGGTTGAGATCGCGAATCAACCGGCGGACGCCGTCGTGCATGGGAAAATCGAGCAAATTCCAGTCGAGGGCGCTGGCATCGTTCCATTCATTCCACTGTGCGAACTCGCCCCCCATGAACAGCAGCTTCTTTCCGGGGTGTGCCCACATGAATCCATATAACGCGCGCAGATTGGCGAATTTCTGCCAATAGTCGCCCGACATCTTGCTGATCAGCGAACCCTTGCCGTGCACGACCTCGTCGTGCGATAGCGGCAGGACAAAGTTTTCGGTAAAGGCGTAGAGCAGGCCGAAGGTCAGCTGATTGTGGTGATAGCGGCGGTGCACCGGGTCGTGCGTCATGTAGTCGAGAACGTCGTGCATCCAGCCCATGTTCCACTTGTAGTGAAAGCCCAAGCCACCCATCGAAGGCGGGCGACTGACCGAGGGCCAGGCGGTGGATTCTTCGGCATAGGTGGCGGCGCCCGGACATTCCTGGCCGAGTACCTCGTTCATGCGGCGCAGGAAATGTACAGCCTCAAGATTTTCGCGGCCGCCGAAGACGTTGGGGATCCATTCGCCATGCTTGCGACTGTAATCGCGATAGAGCATCGAAGCGACGGCGTCGACGCGCAGACCGTCGATCCCATAGTGCTCAATCCAGAACAGCGCATTGCCGACGAGATAGTTGAAAACCTCGCGTCGCCCGAAGTTGTAGATCAGCGTACCCCAGTCCTGATGCATGCCTTCGCGCGGGTCGGCGTGTTCGTAAAGCGCGTGGCCGTCGAAGCGACCGAGGCCGTGCTCGTCACTGGGGAAATGCGCCGGTACCCAGTCGACGATGACTTCGAGACCCGCGGCGTGACACGCTGCGACGAAGTCGCAGAAACCCTGGGGTGAGCCAAAGCGGGCGGTTGGCGCGTAAAGACCGAGCGGCTGATAACCCCAGGAACCATCGAAAGGGTGTTCCGAAATCGGCAGCAATTCAAGGTGGGTGAAACCGAGATCAGTGACGTAAGGAATCAGCCGTCGGGCGATTTCCTGCCAATCGAGAAAACCGCCATTTTCGTTGCGCTGCCACGACCCGAGATGCACTTCGTAGATCGAGACAGGGGTGTTCAGCCGGCTGCCGGCACCGGCGGCGCGACGTGACTTGGTCTGCGGCAATTCACAGACGATCGACGCGGTCGATGGTCGCAATTCCGCCGCAAAACCGTACGGATCGGCTTTTTGTGGCAGGACGTTGCCGTTGCGCGAACGAATCTCATATTTGTAGCGAGCGCCGGCCTCGACACCGGGGACAAAGATTTCCCACACGCCGCACTCGCGGCGCAGGCGCATCGGATGGCGTCGCGCATCCCAGGTATTGAAGTCGCCGATGACGCTGACGCGTTGTGCATCGGGGGCCCAGACGGCGAAGGCGGTCCCCTTGACGCCATCGATCTCGCGCAGGTGGGCACCGAGTCGTTCGAAGGGGCGCAAATGCGAGCCTTCCGCGAGCAGCCAGACATCGAGTTCGCCGAGGACTGTCGAAAAGCGGTAAGGGTCGTCAATTTCCTGTACGCCGCCCGGCCAGACGATGCGCAGGCGGTAGTTGAACTGTGGATTGCGTCCGAGAATGGAGGCTTCGAAAAAACCGGACGATTCACCCAGCGCTTCGATCTTGCGTTGTGCAAGTTCGATCAGGACTTCACCCGTGTCAGCGTCAATGGCGAAGACCGCCCTGGCTCCCGGCTGCATGGTGCGCAGCCAGAGACGGCCCTTGGTGTCGGCATGCAGGCCGAGAGCGGCGAACGGGTCACCGTGTTCGGCGTGACAGAGTGCGAGAACTTCAGCCTTGTTCAGCATGGCGGACCTTTCAGACTTTTTTTAGCAGCGAGCCCATGCCCCAGGTGTCGACGGCATATTCGCGGATGGTGCGGTCAGACGAGAAAGTGCCCATGCCAGCCACATTGAGAATGGCCTTGCGTTGCCATTCGTCGGGCGTCCTGTAGAGCGCGTCGACGCGTTTTTGCGTCTCGATGTAATCGGCATAGTCGGCGAGCAGCATGTAGTGATCCCCGTAATTGACCAGCGAATTGAATATGTCGTGGTAGCGTTTGCGGTCATTGGGGGAGAAGAAGCCGCCGTCGATCTTGTTCAGCGTTTCATTGAGGGCCGGATTGTTCTGGTAAATGGCACGCGGATCGTAGCCTGACTGGCGGAGGGCCTCGACCTGCGGGGTGCTGTTGCCGAAAATAAAAATGTTTTCAGCGCCGACGGCATCGCGAATCTCGATGTTGGCGCCGTCCTCGGTACCGATCGTCAGAGCGCCGTTGAGTGAGAACTTCATGTTGCCGGTTCCCGAAGCCTCGGTACCTGCGGTTGAAATCTGTTCGGAAAGGTTAGCCGCAGGCATGATCAATTCAGCGATCGAGACCCCATAGTTGGGCACGAAAACAACCTTGAGCCGGTCTCTGACGCGATGATCGTTGTTGATCGTGTTGGCCACGTCGTGGATCAGGTGGATGACCTGCTTGGCCATGTAATAGGACGACGCCGCCTTGCCGGCGAAGATCACGCAACGCGGGGCAGCATCGTCAGCAGCGCCATGCAGGATGGCGTTGTAGCGGGTGATGACGTGCAGCACGTTGAGCAACTGTCGCTTGTACTCGTGGATGCGCTTGACCTGCACGTCGAACAGGCTGTTAGGGGAGAGGAGGATGCCGGTTTCGCGCTGGATGTAATCGGCTAGCCGCGCCTTGTTGGCATGCTTGGCGATGGCGAAATCGTTGCGAAACTCTGGGTCTTCAGCCGCATTGCGCAGCGCCTGCAAGCGGTCGAGGTCGAGGCGCCAAGCCGTGCCTAGGCGTTTGTCGAGCAAGGCAGCGAGCCCGGGATTGGCTTGGGCGAGCCAGCGGCGCGGCGTGACGCCGTTGGTCTTGTTATGGAAACGCTCGGGCCAGAGTCGCGCAAAGTCGGCGAAGATCGTCTTGACCATCAGGTCGGAGTGCAATTGGGAGACGCCGTTGATGCGGTGGCTGCCGACGATCGACAGGTGCGCCATACGGACCCGTTTGCTGTCCTCGTGGCCATTGCCGTCGTCGATCAGCGAGACGCGACGGATCAGGTCGATGTCGCCAGGGAAGCGCTGCTCGACTTCGTTGAGAAATTCCTGGTTGATGCGGTAGATGATGCGCATGTGACGCGGCAGAAGGTACTGAAACAGTCCGACTGGCCAGGTTTCCAATGCTTCCGGCATCAGTGTGTGGTTGGTGTAGGAAAAGATGCGCTTGCACTGGCTCCAGGCCTGCGACCAGAGCATGCCGTAATCGTCGCACAATAGGCGCATCAGTTCGGCGACACTGACTGCCGGGTGCGTGTCGTTGAGGTGAATGGCGACTTGGTCGGCCAGGTTGTTGAGGTGTCCGTGTTCTTCGAGATGATGGAAGAGTATGTCCTGCAGAGAGGCGGAAACGAAGAAGTATTCCTGACGCAGACGCAGTTCGCGTCCGGCCGGGGTGCTGTCGTTCGGATAGAGCACCCAGGAGATGTTCTCGAACCGGTTCTTGAACTCGGCGGCGCGTGCATAATCGCCGGAGTTGAAGGCGTTTAGGTCAATCTGTGCCGGGGCGCCGGCCTTCCAGAGGCGCAGTGTGCTGACGCGATCGGTGCCATGACCGGGGATGACATAGTCGAAGGCGCGCGCCTCGACGGCCTCGGCGGCGTTCCACTCGGCCCATTCGCCGTGGTGCTCGGCGGTGCCGCCAAAACGCACCGGGAAAACGGTACCGGGACGTGGAAATTCCCAGGGGGTGCCGTCGACGAGCCAGGAATCGGGGTGTTCGACCTGGGCGCCATTGATGATCGACTGCGCAAACATGCCGTATTCGTAGCGCATGCCATAACCCCAGGAAGGCAGTTCCAGCGTGGCCATCGAATCGAGGAAGCATGCCGCGAGGCGGCCCAATCCGCCGTTGCCGAGCGCGGCATCCGGTTCGCATTCAATGACGTCGGAGAGAGAGGGGCCGCCGGTGGCCGAGAAGGCGGCTTCCGCTTTTTCACGCAAGTCGAGTGCCGAGAGTGCGTTGTTGAGAGCCCGTCCAACCAGGAATTCCATGGACATGTAATAGATGCGCCGTGTCTTGTTTTTACGGTCATCCACCTGTGTCTTGACCCAGCGTCGTGCCAGTTGCTCACGAGCGACGATCGATAGCGCTTTGTACAGTTCCTTGGTGTTGGCAGTGATCGGCTCGGCGGCCACCGCGGTGAGTAGCTTGTTGTCGATTTCGGCGCGTAAAACAGTGCCGTTGTCGGAAGTGCTGTTCTGATCGAGCATGGTGGAGCGGCTCCCTACGATTCTTGATCGATATGAAGATGTTAGTTGATTCTACGGCAATCCGCTTAGGGTATGAAAGCGTGGTTGGCGAGAAGTTCAGGGGCGACGGTGTCGTACCCAATCAACGGTCGAGCAAATCCAGTGCCATGCCGATACCCGAGACAATCAGGTCGCCGATGGCGAATTCCGTATCGGGGCGCAGGGGGCTGCGTTTCTCCAGCGCCAGCAGGGTTTCTGCAGCGTTGATTGGATCGACTGTATGCAGGCGTGTTTCAGCGTCTCGATAGCCTTTCAGCGCCTTGCCGACAGCATCCGGGTCGAGAATGGCGATCGGCGCACCACAGTGGGGACAAGCGTCTTCCGTGCGGATATCGACGGGTGCGCCGCAACCCGAGCAACGAACCGTGCCGATCCGAGCTGCAACGGCCTTGATCTCGGCCGGTGCCAGTTGACGAACAAATCCTTTCTCGATCATGAATTGGCCGAAGAGTGTGAAGCGTCCGTGATTGGCGAGGCAGCGGTGATAGGTGAAGCGGCCGCTGCGCGTCATGTCGCGGCAGGGGCGGAGTGAGTCGTTGCAACGCGGGCAGCGAAGCAATGGAGCCAGCGGCAGGCGCTGATCATTGCGATGCGCGTGGATATGTTCGAACAGCGCGATGACACTGCCCGGTGCGAGTTGTTCACTTTCGAAGGAGTCGAACCAGAGTCCCTGGCATGCATGGCAGAGGTCAAGTGGCAATTCGATGCCGCTTTTGCCTTGCAGTTGCAGGCTTGCCATGGGTGTTCTGCAGGAAGGACAGATCGAGGAGACAGGAGAAAGCATGGGATATCGTTGATCGTGGTTAGCCGGTGCGTTAATCAGGAACTGTCAGGAAATGGCGGGAAGCTCACGCAAGTCCGCGATTTGGGTCTGCCCAAATTGCGCGTCGAGCAAATAGGCGACGATGCGCTCGGCTGCGGTATCCGGCGGCGTCAG
>CAYUYI010000013.1:11954-15824 GCA_964448995.1 uncultured Propionivibrio sp.
GTGGCGCGGACAAGGGTCTGCATTTCTGTGTCGACGACGCCGGGCGCGAGACTGCAGATACGCAGGTTAGTACGGCCATCGGCTGCGGTGGCGCACGCGTGGTGGTCGAGCGCGGCCTTGGTGGCGCAATAAACCGACCAGCCGGCATAGGGCGTGCGCGCCGCACCGCTTGAAATGTGGATAATGCGTAACTCGCCGGAATGCGCGCGTGCGAGAGCGGCAGTCAGCATCAGCGGGGCAGCGACGTTGATCTGTAAAGTGGTGGCAATTTCGTGCAACGGTTGGATTTCGGCAGGGCCAATCGGCCCGAGTGTGCCGGCGTTATTGATGAGCAGCACGCAGTCCGCGTCGCGGCTGAACTGCTGCAATGTTCCGCCTTCCAGCCAGGTGCGGAGTGCATCGACGTTGCCGAAGTCGAGTTCCGCCTCTTGCAGCAGCGCGGGAAAACGTGACATGAGATCCGGATTGCCATGCCGGGCGCAGCCCAGCACCGGGATGCTGCGTGCCAGCAGTTGGGCGGTCATGGCGGCGCCCAAGCCGCGTGAATGGCCGGTGACGATCGCCCGGATTATCGGTTGCATGTCATGTTTTCCTTTCAAAAATCCATCAGCGATGGATTATGGCGAACATGATGCCAGAGTGCTGTCATCCTGTCTTTGCCCGCGGTCCGACGGTTCCGCACAGGCCGGGAGGTCGTCGGGTGTTGTATTGAACGACGGCATACGGCTATTGGAGAACGAATCGTCGCCCAATGGCGAGTTTTTCCAGTGGTTCGTCGAGGGTTTTTCTATAATAAGCGTATGCCTTTGCCCCGCTTTCATTGCCCTTTAGCGCTCTCGGTTGGTGCGATCATCGATCTTCCCGCCGCCGCCGCTCGCCATGCCTGTCGCGTCCTTCGCCTGCGCGAGGGCGATTGGCTGACACTTTTTGATGGTCAGCGTGGTGAATACGTGGCCCGTATTACCACGACGTTGCGCGAGCAGGTGGGGGTGGAGATTGTTGAATGGCACGAAGTCGAACGCGAATCGCGCGTCGACATTACGTTGGTGCAAGCGTTGCAAGCGGCCGACAAGATGGATGTGACGCTGCAGAAGGCCGTCGAACTCGGCGTAACACGTTTCGTGCCGGTGGCCTCCCGGCGCAGTGTGTTGAAGCTCGAGGGCGAGCGGGCTGAGCGGCGTGTGGCGCACTGGCGAGCCGTTGCGATTTCGGCCTGCGAGCAATGTGGGCGTAATCGGTTGCCTGCGATCGACGATGTCATTGGGTTGGAGCGCTGGCTGGCGCAGCCAGCGCGGTTGGCTACCTTGCGGCTGATGCTGGCACCGGGTGCGGCGGATAACTTGCATTCGCTGCCTCCGCCAGCGGACGGCGCTTGCATCGAATTGCTCATCGGTGCCGAGGGCGGTCTGGCCCCCGAAGAGACGGCGCTGGCCGACGCGGCCGGTTTTCGGGCGATCCGGCTCGGGCCTCGCGTGTTGCGTACCGAGACGGCGGGGATGGCCGCCGTGGCAGCGCTCCAGACGCTTTGGGGTGATTTCAGATAAGGAGCGGATCATGTTCGAATCGGCGGAACTCGGGCACACCATCGACAAGGAAGCTTATCGCAAGGAGGTGCCGTTATTGCGTGCCGACTTGCTCGATGCGCAATTTGATTTTCGCGAAAAAGGCAAGTTTCCTGTCGTTATCCTGATCAGCGGCGTCGACGGTGCCGGCAAAGGGGAAACGATCAATGTGCTCTACGAATGGATGGATCCGCGCTACCTGTCGACGCTGGCTTTTTCTGCGCCGACCGACGAGGAGCGGCAGCGACCCTATATGTGGCGCTTCTGGCGTGCGTTGCCGGCGAAAGGGCGGATCGGTATTTTTGCCGGGTCGTGGTATTCGAGTCCGATTGCCGAGCGTATTGCCGGTGCGGTGAGCAAGGCAGATCTGGACCAACGCATGGATCAGATCAACCGGTTCGAAGCCATGCTGGTGAACGAGGGGGCGCTGGTACTCAAGTTCTGGTTCCACCTCTCAAAAGAAGGCCAGCGCAAGCGGCTGAAGGCGCTGGAGAACGATCCGCGTACGGCTTGGCGCGTCACCAAGGAGAGCTGGTCGCGTCTCAAGACCTACGACAAACTGCAGGAAGTGGCGGGGCATGTGCTGCGCATGACCAATACGCCGTGGGCGCCGTGGATCGTGGTGGAAGGAACCGACGACCGGTATCGATCGCTGACGGTGGGCCGCATTGTCCTTGACGCCTTGACAAACAAGCTTGCCGATGTGCGCGATCAGAATTTCCCGGTCGCACCGCCGATGACACTGAAAGGCGATAGTTTAGATGTGTTGACGGCGCTCGACCTCGCCCAGAAGCTCGATAAAAAACGTTATGAGACGGAGCTCGCCAAATGGCAGGGCCGGCTTTCCGAGTTGGTGCGCCATCCTGAATTCAAGCGGCATTCCTTGGTTCTGGCTTTCGAAGGCTCCGACGCTGCAGGGAAAGGCGGAAGCATCCGGCGCGTGACGGCAGCAATCGATGCGCGCCAGTACCAGATTGTGCCGGTGGCGGCGCCGACCGAGGAAGAGCGCGCGCAGCCCTATCTGTGGCGTTTCTGGCGGCATGTCCCGCGTGTCGGGCGGGTGGCGATTTTTGACCGGACGTGGTACGGGCGAGTGCTGGTCGAGCGGGTTGAAGGATTTTGCAGCGAAGCCGACTGGTTGCGTGCCTACACAGAGATCAATGATTTTGAGCACGAATTGCACAAGGACGGTGCGATCGTGATCAAATTCTGGTTGCAGATCAGCGACCAGGAGCAATTGCGACGCTTCAAGGAGCGCGAAAAAATCGAGTTCAAGCGTTTCAAAATTACCGAGGAAGACTGGCGCAACCGCGAGAAAAGCGGACAGTACCATGCGGCCGTATGTGACATGGTTGACCGCACGAGTACCAGCACGGCACCGTGGACGTTGGTCGAGGCCAATGATAAGAACTTTGCCCGCGTCAAGATTCTGCGTACCATCTGCGAACGTTTGGAAAAGACATTGAATTCCGAGAAATCCAAAGAGAAGGATAAGGACTGAAAACGACATGGCTGAAGAATTGAGTTCTGCCCATTTTGTCTCGCTGTTTCGTGCGGTTGCGCCCTACGTTAACCTGTTCCGTGGCAAGACGTTCGTCATCGCTTTCGGCGGTCGGGCCATCTCCGGTCCGTTCGCGCGAAGCTTGGCTTACGATGCCAACCTGCTGGCGGCGCTGGGCGTCCGTCTGGTGCTGGTACACGGCGCGCGGCCGCAGATTGAGGAGGAGTTGCGCGAAAAGGGGCTGGAATCGAAGACGCACTCGGGCTATCGCATTACCGATGCCGCTGCGCTTGATTGTGTGATCGATGCCGTTGGCAGCGTCTATCTGGAGATCGATGCGCTGCTTTCTCAAGGCTTGCCGGATACGCCGATGGCCAACAGCACGATCCGTGCAGTGACCGGCAATTTCGTTGTAACCAAGCCCCTCGGTGTGATCGATGGTGTCGACATGCAGTACGCCGGCAGCGTGCGCAAGATTGACGCCGAAGGAATCAAGGCGCAACTTCGTCTTGGCAACATCGTCATTCTTTCGCCATTGGGCGCCAGCCCGACCGGAGAGACCTTCAATCTGGCGATGGAGGAAGTCGCGGAGGCGACAGCTGTTGCGATCAGCGCCGACAAGCTGATCTTCCTGACGGACAGTCAGGGGGTAATGGATGCCGATAGCAAGCTTCTGGACGAAATGACGACCGATGCCGCTGATCGGCTGATTACCGTAGGCGATTGGCTGTCTGCCGATATCCGGCGCTATCTGCCCTGCGCCGTACGCGCCAGTCGCCTCGGTGTCGGGCGTGTGCATCTGATCGG
>CAYUYI010000014.1:0-15562 GCA_964448995.1 uncultured Propionivibrio sp.
CCCAAGACGGATGTCTGGTTTGGCGGAACCGGCGACCCGCACCTGCAGGCTGCCGAACAAGGGCTGTCTCTCGAATATCGCTCGCCGACGCTCCCGCAACTGCATACTTGGGCACAACAGCAGGCGCAGCAATCCGGTTATCGCACCGTCGGCATTTACTCCGGCCCGCTCGGTTTCGGTTACAACACGGAGCTGCTGGCCAAGAAGAAATTGCCGATTCCCAAAACATGGGCCGATCTGCTCAAGCCCGAATACAAGGGAGACATTCAGGTCGCCAATCCGGCCTCGAGCGGGACGGCCTACACGATGATCGCCACGCTCGTGCAACTGATGGGCGAAGACAAAGCCTTCGAATATCTCAAGGCGCTGCACAAGAACGTCGGTCAATACACCCGCTCTGGCACCGGCCCGATCAAGGCGGTTGCCCGTGGGGAAACCGCTGTTTCGATCAGTTTCGTGCACGACGGTCCGGGCGAGAAGCTCGCCGGTTTCCCGGTCGAAACGATCACCCCCAGCGAAGGCACAGGCGCCGAAATCGGTTCAATGAGCATCATCAAGGGTGCGCGCAACCTTGCTGCAGCGAAGAAGTTCTACGAATGGGCGCTCACCCCGGCAGCACAGGAAATGGGGGCCGCGGCCAAGCAGTATCAGTTGCCTTCCAACCTCGGTTCGAAGGTCGATCCGCTCGTTCCGGACTTCAAGGCGATCAAGTTCATCAAATACGACTACGCCAAGTATGGCGCCAGCGCCGAACGCAAGCGTCTCATCGCCCGCTGGGAAAAAGACGTCAACTCTCTGCCGCGCTGACTTCTGCATGCACAGACATCCGAACTGGGCCATTGTCGCCTGGCTGCTCGTCGGGACCCTCGGTTACCTGGCCTTTCCCTGGTACACAATTCAGGACACGGCCTGGTACGAGGTTCTCACCCAGATCTTTTCCGGCCCGGAAACCGCCAACGGGCTGGTTCAGGTGTTCAGCCACGACCGTCCCTGGCTCCTGTTCGGTGTCGCCGGCCTGATCGTTGCCGCAGCCGGACTCGCCGTCCCCCCCGGCAAGCGGCAGGCACGCTGGCTGCTCGGTGGCGCAACGCTGGGATTGCTTGGCCTCCTCGGCTGCGGCTTTGCCATCGGCGCCCGCGGCTGGTCGTTCGATTCCCTCAACCCGCTGCTCGGAGAGTTGTCCACCAACCAGTTCGGCATGGGACTGGGGGCTTTCCTCGTCATCCTCAGTCTGACCATGCTGCTGGCCTTCGGTCTGGCGCGATTCGGCTATTTCCGGGGGGATCTGTTCGTCTCCGGCGCCGTCGTCGGCTGCTCGGCGCTGCTGCTCCTTTTCATTGCCTTTCCCGTCGCCAAAGCGCTGTCAGCCGCGTTCATCGACGAAGACGGACGTTGGGCGCTTTCAGCCGTGTTCGTCCGCATCTGTGACGCACGCATCTGGGGCCTGGGCTGCTTTGCCGGCGCAGTTCAATGCGGTGTTGCCTGGAACACCCTGCTTCTCGCACTGGCCTGCGCGCTTGGCACAACAGTCCTCGGCACGATGATGGCTCTGTTGGCCGAACGTAACGCAGGACCGCGCATCCAGACACCGCTTCGCGTCATTGCCCTGTTGCCGATCATCACGCCACCATTCGTCGTGGGCCTCGGCCTGATCCTGCTCTTCGGGCGCGCCGGGGTCGTCAACCAGTTTCTCGAATACGCGTTCGATATCACGCCGACACGCTGGTTCTACGGCTTCCTCGGCACCTGGATCGCGCAACTGTTCGCCTTCACGCCGATCGCCTTCATGATCATGCGCGGTGTCGTACAAGGACTGGCACCAAGCCTTGAAGAAGCCGCGCAAATCCTGCACGCCGACCGCAAGCAGACTTTCTTCACTGTCACCCTGCCACTGCTCAAGCCGGGACTGGCCAACGCCTTTCTCGTCGGTTTCATCGAAAGCATTGCCGACTTCGGCAACCCGATTGTGGTCGGCGGGCAATTCTCGGTGCTATCGACCGACATTTTCTTCGCCATCGTCGGCGCGCAGTTCGACCAGGGCCGCGCGGCAGCGCTGGCCTGGATCCTGACACTCTTTGCGCTCGGCGTGTTCGGGATGCAGCGCGGCCTGCTCGGCAAACAGAATTACACAACCGTCAGCGGCAAGGGCGACTCCGGCATTCCGATGCCGTTACCCGACGGCCTGAAGCGTACGCTCAACGGCGTGGTCTACCCATGGCTTGCGTTCACGATGGTGGTCTATGTCTTCGCCTTCGTCGGCGGTTTCGTCCAGACCTGGGGACGAGATTACACCTTCACGCTGGCCCACTTCAAGACGGCATTTGGTCTCGAATGGGGGCAGTTCGGCTTGGTCTGGTCGGGCACGGCCTGGAATTCGCTGTTCACGACACTCAAGCTTTCCGGACTATCGGCCCCGCTGACCGCTGGCATCGGATTGCTGATCGCCTACCTCATCTCCCGCACTCAGTTCCGCGGCCGCGACGGCTTCGAGTTTGTCGCCCTGCTCGCCTTCGCCATTCCCGGCACGGTACTCGGCGTCAGCTACATTCTCGCCTTCAATGTGCCGCCCGTCGAATTGACGGGGACAGGGCTGATCATCGTCATCTGCTTCTTGTTCCGTAACCTGCCGGTCGGCGTGCAGGCCGGTACCGCCGCCTTCAAGCAACTCGACAAATCGCTTGACGAGGCCTCGCTGATGCTGCGCGCAACGACGGCCCAGACGCTGTTTCGCATCGTTCTGCCGCTGCTCAAGCCGGCGCTGGTCGCCGCACTGGTCTACAGCTTCGCCCGGGCCATGACCACCGTCAGCGCGGTCATTTTCCTCGTCACCGCCGAAAACGAACTGGCGACAACCTACATCATCGGCCGTGTGGGTAACGGCGACTACGGCATCGCCCTCGCCTACTGCACCACCCTCATCGTCCTGATGTCGCTGATCATCGGCTTCATCCAGTGGGCGGTCGGTGAGCGCAAGCTCGGCCGCCGCAAGACACCGCCGGCGGCGACACTCGTCGTCGGCGCCTGAACGAAACACGCATTGCAAGGAAAGCACGAATGGATTACGGGGTCGAATTCAGGAATATCACCAAACGTTATGGCGTGGACCCAAAGGCGCCGTTCGCCGTCAAGGGCGTCAGTTTCGGTATCGAACGGGGATCACTGGTTACCATCCTCGGCCCCTCCGGCTGCGGCAAGACAACCGTTCTCCGCATGATCGCCGGCCTCGAATCACCGACGGCCGGGCAGATCCTGATGGACGGACGGGATGTGACGACGCTGGGACCGGCCGAGCGCAACGTCTCGATGATGTTCCAGAGCTACGCGCTGTTCCCGCACATGAACGTTGTCGAGAACGTCATGTACGGACTGCGTGTTTCCGGGATAGCGAAAGAGGCCGCACAGGCCCGCGCCATCGAAACGTTGAAGAACGTCGGCCTTGTCGGTTACGACGACCGCATGCCGAGCGAACTGTCTGGCGGCCAGCAACAACGGGTGGCGCTTGCGCGCGCGCTGATTCTCGAACCCCAGATTCTGCTCTTCGACGAACCGCTCTCCAATCTCGATGCCCGGCTGCGCCGCGACATGCGCGAGGAAATTCGCGCCATCCAGCAACGCCTGAAACTGACAGTCGCCTACGTCACCCACGATCAAAGCGAAGCACTGGCCGTCAGCGACAAGATCATCGTCATGAACGACGGTCTGATCGCGCAGAGCGGTTCGCCGCAGGAAATGTACGAACGGCCGGGCAGCGAATTCGTCGCCGGCTTTATGGGAGAAGCCATGCTGTTTCCCGGCGAGGCGACTGCCGACGGCCGGGTCAGCCTCGGTCCGCTCAGCCTGCAACCGCGACAAGCGGTCGCTGCCGGCGCAGTCAAAGTGGCGGTCCGTCCGGAAGCCTGGCAGATCAATCACGACGGCACCGGTGTTGCGGGACGCCTGCTCAAGCGTTCCTACCTCGGCAGTTTCTTCGAGTACACCTTCGACACCGCGCTCGGTAACATTTTTGTCGTCTCCCCCGACCTGAGTCAGGTACTCGAGCTTGGCACCGAAATCGGGCTATCGCTCGCCAACCACGGTGTCTCCGTCGTCAAAGCCGATTGACCCGCCGCGTCTTCCGTTCTCCGGCACGCTTTTTCCCAAGGCGTCGTAGCCCATCATGCGTAACCTGATCGATCTCCATTCCCATACCACCCGCTGCTGCCACGCCATCGGCGCGCAGGAAGCCTACATCGAACGCGCCATTGCTCTGGGGCTGCGTGATTTTGGCATTTCCGACCATAGCCACTGGATGCTGCACGCCAAAGGGCAACGCTATGCGATGCGTCCCGACGAACAGGATGATTATGTCGCCGATGTCCGCCGCCTGCAGGAGCGCTACAACCGCGATGGGGAGCAGCCGTTTCGTGTCCGGCTCGGCATGGAAATGGACTTCATTCCCAGCCGTCTCGACGTGGCCCGCGACACTGCAAGACGTTACGAATGGGACTACCTGATCGGCTCGGTACACAACATCGGTTTCGAAAAACTGCAGGAACCCGACATGTACGACCTCTGGCACATCGAGGACGTCTGCGAGATCTATTTCCACTTTCTCGGGATGATGATCCGGGAACGCTTTTGCGATATTGTCGGACATCTCGATCTCCCCAAGAAAATGGGGAAAATGCCTGCTGGCGGCATGCTGCGCTATGTGGAACCCTTGATTCCGCTCCTGCGAACGAACGACATCGCCGTTGAAATCAACACATCCGGCCTGGACTCGGCGGCACAGGCGTTGATGCCTGGACGCGACATCATCGAAGCGCTCGCTGCCGGTGGCGTGCCGCTGACGCTGGGTTCCGACGCCCATGCGCCCGGGCAGGTCGCTCGGCATTTCCCCGAAGTGCTTGCCGAGCTGCAAGCACTGGGTGTCAGGGAACTGGTGAGATTCGAACGGCGGCAGATGGTTGCCGTGCCGATCACCGACTGATCCGGCGGCAACGATCCGTTACAACGTGTCACCTCGCCGGAAAACGGTGCATTGGGCGTTCCGCTGGCCTTGGACAACGCTCGGTCTATTCGGATTCGTGTGTCACGCGAATAGCGCCTTCGGCAGCGAGTGTTCAATGCGCGCTTCGGACGTCGGCACACGAACATTTGTTCCCGTAAACTTACAAAAGTTACACCCTGCTACAAAAGCCGCCACGAATCGAAACATACAGAGGGCGCGATTCCCGATACGATGATTTCCGTCATATGGTGACTTGTTTCACGATATGGCAACAATTCAACCCGTATGAAAGGAATCATCATGAATGCAAGCCCTCTGACCAAATCGCTCGAACGCCTGACCGAAAACGGACTGGCCGCTTCGCTCGCCGCCTTGGTCGCCCTGATCGCTGGTGTCGTCACCGTGTCGCTCCCGTTGTTGCTCCTGAGCGGCGTTCTTGCGTACGGCTGGCCGTTCTTTCATGTTTATCTGGCAAGTGTGAATGCGAGCGCGACGGAATCCGCAAAACCGGCTCGCAAGACCCTGACGCCGATCGGCGCCGCAGCTCTGTCTGCCCGCTAAGAGTCCGGGCAAATGCTTGGCAGAACCCCGACCGGAACGCTGCATGGACAACCTGTGCCCATGCGATCCGGTCGGCACACCTCACGGCACGGCTTAACGACAACCTGCGCCCCGACGGCCCCGCGCCGCTAAGACTTACACCGCCAGCACGGCCGCAAAACCGCCGCCATGCGTGCGGAAATTGGTCATCTGCCCCTGATAGAGCCGGGCAGAAACCAGCTGAACGCTTCCCCGATAAACGAAGTTGCGCACGTCGAGCTTGAGACTGCGCGTCACGCCATCGACGCGAACACAGCGCTCGGAAGGGGGTACCAAGGCTTGGGCGATATATCCCCCGGCTGAAATTTCAGCGAATACCCGACGTGTCAGTTTGTCGCCGCGATACGCCGCCTTGCCACCATAACCGGCATCCGGCTTGAAAAACCACCGCCGCCGATCCGCCCAGAACGCATCGGCATTTTCCCCGGTCACCCGTTCGGCGCGCGGCACGCCGGCCCGCAAGACGGCCAGATCGTCGGCGACCACACCAATGGTTTCCAACCACGCCACATCGCTGAGCGCCACCAGATTGCGTTTATCCGCATAGATTGCGTGTGCGTGCGGATGCGGCGTCAGCACCACCGCATCGCTCAACCAGGCTTCACGCAGAACCGCATTGTGAGCCTCTTCCAGCGAGAAATCGGTCAACCGGTTGTAGACCAGATCGATCTCGCTACCGTGGCAGCACAGACGTCCGCTTTCCAGGGAAAGCTCGCGTGGATCGGCAATCACCGCGGCAATACCGGCCGCTTCGAACAATTGCCGAAACAACAGGAATTCGGGCAACAGGAATTGATTTGCCGGCGCCTCGTCGACAATGGCAACCCGCCGCAGCGGCTGATTGCCACGTGACAGCCGCCACTCCTCGCGAAACATGGCAACGAACTCTTTCTCAACGGTCGTTGGCGGAAACTGCGTCGGCGAATGCGCTGCACAAACCTGCTGAGCATGCTGCAAACGCGCATTGAGCAACCCGCCCCCGGCATTGGTGTTGATCTCGATCAGTTGCGGCCCGGCATCGCCCAGATGGAAGTCAAAGCCCAAAAAGGCCCCGGCGGCCGCCGGTGCATGCCGGGCGATCGCCGGGGCATGCGCCAACACCCGCGCCTTCCATCCTGGCAAGGTCGTGACGCGCTCCACCACTTCGATCAGGCGTGCCATGGCCTGCAAATGCGCTCTAGCCGCATACACCAGCGTGTCGGAAAACAGATGTGGCCGCGCTGCCAGCAGCTCGCCGATCTGTTCGCCCCCCGTCGCCAGCAAGCGTTTCAGCTGACGATGGTCGACGGTCGGACACAGGCAATCGAGGTTCAGCGACGCGACGGCGTCAATCGGGTCAGGCAACACGTTGCGGCAACGTCCGAAAAAAGACCGTGATGTCATCGGGATGAATGGGCATGCGAACGACTATAACACAGCGCCATGTGAGTCACGGCCCCCTGAGAGGGACCGCCGAAAAACCGCTTCAAGGCCATTGTCGAAAAGCGCATCCAGATTGGCTTCCCGTCATGTACCGGCCGGAAAGTGAATATTCATGCGCCTTTCCGCAATCGTGTGCGTCAGGGGTTCAGTTGCCAAAGAAGGCGATCACCTCGTCCAGCGCCCGTGTCCGCTTCATCGGCGGCAAGCTGCGCCAGATACGCTTGCCGTAGTGTTTGTTGATCAGGCGGGGGTCGCAGATCATCAACACGCCACGATCGGTTTCGTCGCGAATCAACCGGCCGGCGCCCTGTTTGACGTTGATCACGGCGCGCGGCAACTGGTAGTCCATGAAAGCGTTCTTGCCCTCCTCCTTCATGCGTTCGATACGCGCCGACAACACCGGATCGTCGGGCGGCGCAAACGGCAGTTTGTCGATGACGACCAGCGAGAGCGCTTCGCCACGCACGTCAACCCCTTCCCAGAAGCTCTGGCTGCCCACCAGGATGGCGTTGCCGAGACGGCGGAAACGTTCAAGCAACTCATTCTTGCTGCCTTCGCCCTGCATCAGCAAAGGGAAATCGAACCCGGCACGCTGCAGTGACTCTTCCAGCAATTCTCGCGTGCGGTACATCGCCCGTAATGAAGTACACAGGAAGAACGCTCTCCCCCGGCTCGCTTCGAGGACCGGAAAGGCGGCCTTGACCACGGCTTCGGTATAGGCGTAGGTATTTGGTTCGGGCAGACCCGTTGGTGCGTAGAGCACCGCCTGTTGTCCATAGTCGAACGGACTCTCCCAGGAAGCCGAATCGGCCTCGTGCAGCCCCATTTCAGCACAATAGTGGCTGAAGTCTTTCTGCACGGCCAGCGTCGCCGAAGTAAATATCCACGCACGCGGATGACCACCCATCTGCTTCTGCATGATGTTGGCCACCACCAGCGGCGTGGCGTTCAGCTGCAGCGCATGGGTATAGGTTTCGCCCCAGCGAACGTAATCGGTATCGGCATTGCTCTGCCAGCGGCGAAGCGACGCCACCAGCTCACCCGCCCGCCGCCAGCAGTTCTCCAACCCTTCCGACCGCTGCGCCTGCGTTTCGAGCAAAGCGCCGAGTGTTTCGAGTTCACGGATCAGGCCGACGAGATTATTGTCGAATCCGGCCCGCTCTTGCAGTTGCGCCAGTGCAAAGCGCGCCGGCTCGACCGGCAGCGTCAGGCGCAAATCCTTGGCGGCCTTCTCGACAACGTTGCAGCACGACGGCAGATCAAGGCAGTCGCGCGCCGACGCCACCCCCTCGACACGCGCGTCGCGAGCCAGATCGAGCACTTGCGAGGTGGACACGTTGTTGCCAAAGAACAGACTGGCCGTTTCCGGCAGCTGATGCGCTTCGTCGAAAATGACCGTATTGCAGGCAGGTAACAGCTCCGCGGTACCCTCATCACGCAGCATCACGTCAGCGAAAAACAGATGATGATTGACGACGACAAGATCGGCAGCCAGCGCTTCGCGCCGTGCGGCGAGGACGAAGCATTCCTTGTGATAGGGGCAGTCCTGCCCGAGGCAGTTCTCGCGTGTTGACGTCACCAACGCCCAGACACCTGAATTTTCGGGCACATCCACGCATTCACTCTTGTCGCCGGTCTTTGTTTTTTTGGCAAACCGCGCGACCCGATGCACGTCGGCCGCGTCCTCCTTGCTGAAAAAACGCCCTTCGGACAACGCGCGTTCAAGGTGATAGGGGCAGACATAATTGGCACGCCCCTTGAGCAAAGCGACCTGGACGGGCGCACCGAGCGCCTGGCATACCGTCGGAATATCCTTCGAGAACAGTTGATCCTGCAGGTTCTTGGTACCGGTGGAAACGATTACTTTGCCACCCGAAAGCAACGCCGGAACGAGATAGGCGAAGGTCTTGCCGGTCCCCGTACCGGCCTCGGCGACGAGTACCTTGTTGGCCGCGATCGCCGCTTCAATCCGCTCGGCCATTTCGAGTTGCTGCGGGCGCAGGCGGTAACCGGGAATCCGGCTCGTCAGCAGACCATCGGGAGAAAAAACGTCGGACAGAGACGGCACTACAACATGTTCTCCAAAAATGCCTGGGTGCGCGGATGCGCTGGCGCAGCGAACAGTTCGCGTGCCGGCCGCGCCTCGACGATCAGGCCGCCGTCCATGAAGATCACGCGACTGGCCACTTCGCGTGCGAAGGCCATTTCGTGCGTGACCACCACCATCGTCATGTGCTCCTCGGCCAGTTCGCGCATCGTGCGCAGCACTTCGCCGGTCAGTTCCGGGTCGAGCGCCGAGGTCGGCTCATCGAACAGCATGATGTCCGGCTCCATGGCCAGCGCGCGGGCGATCGCCACGCGCTGCTTCTGCCCGCCGGACAGGCGCGAGGGATAGGCATCACGCTTCTCGAACAACCCCACCTTGCGCAGCAACACCTCGGCCTTCGGCACGATCTCGTCGCGGCGCAAGCCCTTGACCGTCATCGGCGCCTCGATGACGTTCTGCAGCACGGTCATGTGTGGGAACAGGTTGAAGTGCTGGAATACCATGCCCATCTTGCCGCAGATACGGCGGATCTCCGGCTCCGGCACATAGTGGCAATGCCCGGCGGCATCGGTCGTCACCAGCGCTTCGCCCTCAATCTCGATCGTGCCGCGATGCACGGTCTCGAGATGGATCAGGCAACGCAGAAAGGTACTCTTGCCGGAACCCGACGGCCCAATCACGGCGATCACCTCGCCCTTGCCAACGTCGAGCGACACGCCCTTGAGAACTTCGAGTTGGCCGAAATGCTTGTGCACGTCGATGGCCCGGACCATCGGCGAATTCATGGTTTCACTCGTCATAGACGGCGTATTTCTTTTCGAGGCGCTGGAAGCCGTAGGTCAGTACCAGCGTCATGAGGAGATAGAAAGCCCCCGCGACGATGAACGGCGTCGTCGAGAAGTCGCGCTGGACGATGCCGCGCGCGGCGCGCAACAGGTCGTTCATCGCCAACACATAGATCAGCGAGGTGTCTTTGACCAAGGTGATCGTCTCGTTGCTGACCGGCGGCAGGATGCGCTTGATCACCTGCGGCAACACGATGCGGCGCATGGTCTGCGCGTAGGTCATGCCGAGGACGCGCGCCCCCTCGTATTGCCCGCGCTCAATCGACTGGATGCCGGCACGGAAGATTTCTGCGAAATAGGCGGCGTAGTTGAGCACGAAGGCGACGATGGCCGCCGGAAAATCAGGCAGCCGAATTCCGATGACCGGGACGAACGGTAGCGCGAAGTAGATGAACAACATCTGCAACATCAGCGGCGTGCCGCGCATCAGCCAGATGTAGCCATTGACCGCGACGCTGACAGACTTGAAGCGGGAAATTCGCGCCAACGCCAGCCCCAGCCCGAGCGGCACCGAGAGCAGCAGCGTAATGAGGAAGACCTGCAACGTCACGCCGGTCCCCTCGATCAGGGGCGGCATGATTTTCAACACATAATCCATGACTTGCCTTGCGTGGATTGACCACCGATGAAACGAATCCGGCCCGAAGGCGTTTCGCGCCTTGCAGGCCGGATCAATCGAACAACGCGTCGCTTACTTCTTGACGATGTCCTTGCCGAACCACTTGGTCGAAATGGTCGCCGCCGTACCGTCGGCCTTCATGTCGTCCATGGCTTTCTGGATCTTGTTCATGAGATCGGTATCGTCCTTGCGCGTGCCAATGCCATAATCCTCGGTGCCAAAATGCTCGTCGAGCACACGATATTCATCCGCTTTCTTGGCGATGTAATAGCGGCCCACCACCTCGTCAACAACGATTGCATCGAGACGACCCGCCGAGAGATCCATCAGCGCCGTCACGTTGTCGGCAAACTTCTTGAGTTCCTTGATTGCCTTGGCGGCCTTTTCGTCCTTCTGAACCGCATCGACCGCACTGCTGCCATCCTGCACGCCAACGACCTTGCCCTTGAGCTCTGCCTTGGTCTTGATCGGTGATTTTCCGGTCACGACCACGATCTGGCGGTTTTCCAGATACGGCTTGGTGAACAGGATGTTGGCCTTGCGTTCTTCGGTAATCGTCAGGCCATTCCACAACACGTCGATCCGCTTGCCACTGAGTTCAGCTTCCTTGGCGCTCCAGTCGATCGGCTTGAACGTCACCTGAACGCCAAGACGCTTGGCGGCTTCCTTGGCCAGATCGATGTCAAAACCAACGATTTCGTTCTTTTCGTCGCGGAAGCCCATCGGCGGGAAGTGGTCATCGAGACCGACCACGATCGCCGCAGCCGCCGGCGCGGGTGCCGGTGCGGCAGCGGGCTTGGCGGGCTCTTCTTTCTTGCCGCAGCCAATCATGAAGGCGCCGGCCATCAGCGCGACCAACAACAATGATGTCTTTTTCATTTTTCTTCCTTTTCGGGTATGGAAAATCAGTGAGAGGATTCCGGCTCGCGCGGCAGCAACAAGTTGAGCAGTACCGCCAACACGCCGCACAGGCTGATGCCTTGCAACGAGAAACTGCCGATCGTCACGCCAAGGCCGCCGATACCGACCACCAGCGTGACGGAAACAATACACAGGTTACGCGCGCTCGACAGATCGACCCGCCCGTCAATGATCGTCTTGAGGCCAATGCCGGCGATCGAACCGAAAAGCAGGACCATGATGCCGCCCATGACCGGCATCGGGATGGTCTGCAGGAAAGCGCCGAACTTGCCGACAAAGGCCATCAGGATGGCGAAGCATGCCGCCCAGGTCATCACCACCGGATTGTAGTTCTTGGTCAGCATGACGGCCCCGGTCACTTCACCATAGGTGGTCACCGGCGGTCCGCCGAACAGACCGGCAATATTGACCGCCAGACCGTCGCCGAGCAGCGTGCGGTGCAGCCCCGGCGATTCGGTGAAGTCCTTGCCGGTGACCGAACCGATTGCCAGAATTCCGCCCACATGTTCGACGATCGGCGCGATCGCCACTGGAATCATGAACAGGATCGCGGCCAGGTTGAACTCGGGTTTTCCGAAATCCGGGATCGCCAGCCAGGCGGCGTTGGCAATTTTCGAGAAATCGACAATACCGAGAAACAAGGAATAGGCGTAGCCGACCACCACCCCGACCAGAATCGGCACCAACTTGAGCAAGCGGCGGGCGCGGATCGCCGTGAGCATCGTCGCCAACAAGGAAACAGTGGCCACCGAAAGCGCTGTGCCATACGGCACGATCTGCTGGTCGCCGGCTTTGCCGGTCGCCATGCTCACGGCCACCTGGGCCAATCCGAGACCGATCACCATCACCACCGGACCGATCACCACCGGCGGCAACAGCCGATGGATGAATCCAACCCCCCGCCATTTCACCAAACCGGCCGCAACGTAGTAGAAAAAACTCGCCGAGGCCAGCGCACCGAGTGTCGCCGGCATGCCCCAGGTCTGTACCGAGTAAATCACCGGTGCGATGAAGGCAAAGCTCGAACCGAGATAAATCGGCACTTCTCGCCGTGTACACACCTGAAACACCAGCGTACCGATCCCCGCACCCAGCAACGCCAGGCTCGGATTGAGCCCCGTCAGCAACGGCACCAGCACGGTCGCGCCGAAGGCGACGAACAGGATCTGCGCACCGGAAAGCGCCGTACGCCAAACCGGATCTTTCGGCGGCGCCATGGCAATGGTCGTGGTATCTGACATGCTTCTGCTCCCTATTTGGTCCCAAAAATCTTGTCGCCGGCGTCACCGAGGCCCGGAATGATGTAGCCCACTTCGTTGAGATGACTGTCGATTGCCGCCGTAAAGACGTCGACATCGGGATGCGCTTCGTGCAGGGCCTG
Organism: uncultured Propionivibrio sp.; assembly: GCA_964448995.1. Classification (GTDB taxonomy): domain Bacteria; phylum Pseudomonadota; class Gammaproteobacteria; order Burkholderiales; family Rhodocyclaceae; genus Propionivibrio. The sequence continues at coordinate 12,826 of CAYUYI010000014.1, forward strand.
AATGCCTTCCGGCGCAGCCACCAGCACGATGGCACGAACCTGCTTGCAACCGTTGCGCTTGAGCATGTCGATCGTGGCAATTAGGGAACCGCCGGTCGCCAGCATCGGGTCGATAATCAGGCCCATCCGTTCGTCCAGGCCGCCGACGAAACGCTCGAAATACGGCTCCGGCATCAGCGTCTCATGGTTTCTGGCAATTCCCACGACACTGACCTTGGCGCTCGGAATCAGGTCGAGCACCCCGTCGAGCATTCCCAGGCCGGCACGCAAGATCGGCACAACCGTGACTTTTTTCCCTTTGATTTGCTGGATGCTGACGGGTCCGGCCCATCCCTGAATCGTGCAGAGCTCCAACTCAAAATCGCGGCAGGCTTCGTAGGTCAGCAGACGCGCCAGTTCGGCGGTCAACTCGCGGAATTTCTTGGTACTGATATCGACTTCCCGCAGAAGGCCGATCTTGTGTTTTACGAGGGGATGGTTGACTTCAATGACCGGCATGTTGATCTCCTGGAGCACGATTCAGACAAACCTGCCAAGGTTATCGGAAAACGCGAAAAAACGCACCAAAAAACCGTCATGGCGGCTCAAATCGATTTAAAACGCCACCCACTTGCCACCGCGAGAAAACACCGGCGCACGTGTGCCAATTCCGCTTCGACGGCCGCCAACACACAAATGCGAGCCCTTAATGCTATATTTGGTCCATCGTATCTCTGCGGGAAGAAGACTCAAGATGACTTTTTCACCACCGGTGACCGGCTCGACGGTCGAGAACTTCGAAATCCCCGCGACCGGCAATACCGTTTTTCGCTTGTCGGATTGCCATGGCAGAACCATCGTCCTTTATTTCTATCCGAAAGACAGCACGCCGGGCTGCACGACCGAAGCGCAGCAGTTTCGCGATCTCTACCCGGCATTCGAGGAAATCGGCTGCATCATCGTCGGCATCTCGCGCGACAGCCTCAAATCGCATGAAAACTTCAAGCTCAAGCAAGACTTGCCTTTCGCGCTGCTGAGCGACACGGACGAGACTCTTTGCGCACGTTTCGGCGTCATTAAGGAAAAGAAGCTTTACGGCAAACCGGTACGTGGCATCGAGCGGAGCACCTTCATTATTGACCGACAGGGTACGCTCAGGCGTGAATGGCGCGGCGTCAAAGCCCCGGGCCATGCACAGGAAGTGCTCGACTTTGTGAAAACGCTCTGATTTCGACGACCATCATCACCGGAGACACCCCGTTCATGGCCAAGAAAACTGCCAGCCCAGGCAAAACCCGCAAAATCACCAACCCGAACAGCAAACTCTTCGTTCTCGACACCAACGTTCTCCTGCACGACCCGACCAGCGTCTATCGCTTTGAGGAACACGACGTCTACCTGCCGATCAAGACCCTTGAGGAACTCGACAACAACAAAAAGGGGCTTTCCGACGTCTCGCGCAATGCCCGCCAAGTGTCCCGCACCCTGGACGAGATCGTCAGCAGCCACGAAGACGGGATTCAGAACGGGATTTCGCTGACAGCACTCTCCCACCATCTGGCCACCGGCCGCCTGTTTCTGCAGACCGAAGCCATCAACAACGAGCTACCGAGCGGCCTGCCAACGGCCAAATCGGACAACCAGATTCTCGCTGTCGTCATCCATTTGCAACGCCTCAACCCAAGCCGCGCCGTCATCCTGGTGTCCAAGGACATCAACATGCGCATCAAGGCGCGAGCACTTGGCCTGGCAGCGCAAGACTACTTCAACGACAAGGTACTTGAGGACATTGATCTCCTCTATACCGGCACGCGCGAACTGCCTGCCGATTTCTGGGATAAGCACGGCCAGGGGCTGGAATCGTGGAAGAAGGACAGCCGGACGCTCTATCGCGTCAAGGGCCCGTTGTGTTCCAAGTTCCTGGTCAATGAATTTATTTATCAGGAAGGCGCGCAACCGCTCTACGCGATCGTGCATGAAGTCTCTGGCAAGACCGCCGTCTTCGAGACACTGACCGACTACATGCATCCCAAGAACAACGTCTGGGGAATCACCGCACGCAACCGCGAACAGAACTTCGCGCTGAACCTGCTGATGGATCCCGAAGTCGATTTCGTCACCCTGCTTGGACAGGCAGGCACCGGAAAGACCCTACTGACGCTGGCGGCGGCACTGACTCAGGTACTGGATACCAAGCGCTACGCCGAAATCATCATGACGCGCGTCACGGTGCCGGTTGGCGAAGACATCGGGTTCCTGCCGGGGACGGAGGAGGAAAAAATGGGGCCTTGGATGGGTGCGCTTGAGGACAACCTCGACGTTCTCAACCACTCCGAAAACGAAGGCGGCGAGTGGGGCCGCGCCGCGACGCACGATCTCATCCGCAACCGGATCAAGATCAAGTCCCTCAACTTCATGCGCGGACGGACTTTCCTCAACAAATTCCTGATCATCGACGAAGCGCAAAACCTGACGCCCAAGCAGATGAAAACGCTGATCACGCGCGCCGGGCCGGGAACCAAAGTCGTCTGCATGGGCAACATCGCACAGATCGACACCCCCTATCTCACTGAAGGAAGCTCCGGCCTTACCTGCGTCGTTGATCGTTTCAAGGGTTGGCCGCATTCCGGCCATGTCACGCTGCAGCGCGGCGAGCGCTCGCGCCTCGCGGACTACGCCGCCGAAGTGCTATAATCAGCGCGTTCTCGAGCCGTGTCTTTTGACACGGCTCGCTCGTTTTTGCTTGTCGAAGCGACCC